>NZ_LDVA01000240.1:0-297 GCF_050768715.1 Burkholderia sp. ZZQ-2
AGCAGTCCCTTCGCGCCCATCCGCAGGAACGGGATGCTGCCCAGCATCGCCACCCCGAAGTAGACGAGGACGACGACGATGCTCCCCGGCGCCAGGGCGAGCGTGGCCCCGAGCACGATGACGAGGAGACCGCGCACAGCCATCGCCCACCGGGCCGCCGCGATGTGCCCCCGCTCCAGGTAGGAGCGGGTCGCCAGGACCACGCTGATCCCGCCCACGACCGCGAACAGGGTCGACGCGTTCCCGTCGACGACGTTCGACAGCCAGGAGATGTGGCCCGGCATGCCGACCGGCGGG
>NZ_LDVA01000241.1:0-5374 GCF_050768715.1 Burkholderia sp. ZZQ-2
GCATCAGCGTGAGCCCGGCGCGCGAGGCCGGCTGCTGCGGCGCGACCGAATATCACCTGAACGCGCAGGATGCCGGCCTCGCCCGCGCACGCCGCAACATCGACGCATGGTGGCCCGCGATCGAAGCGGGCGCGGAAGCGATCGTGCTGACGGCAAGCGGCTGCGGCGCGTTCGTGAAGGAATACGGCGACCTGCTGTGCTCCGACCCCGTCTACGCGGAGAAAGCGCGGCGCGTCAGCGCGCTCGCGCGCGACCTCGCGGAAGTGATCGCGGCCGAGCCGCTCGACGCGCTGGCCGAGTCGACGCCGCGCCGCGTCGCGGTTCACTGCCCGTGCACGCTGCAGCACGCGCAGCGGCTCGGCGGCGCGGTGGAAAGCATCCTGACGCGGCTCGGCTTCGATCTGACGAATGTCGCCGACGGCCATCTGTGCTGCGGCTCGGCCGGCACGTATTCGCTGACGCAGCCCGAACTCGCGACGACGCTGCGCGACAACAAGCTCGATGCGCTCGAAGCCGCGCGGCCGGACCTGATTGTCACGGCCAACGTAGGCTGCCAGACTCACCTGAACGGCGCGGGCCGCACGCCCGTGCGCCACTGGATCGAGCTCGTCGACAACCGACTCGTCAACTGACCTGATTCCGGAGGATCTCCATGCAGACGAAACCCGAACTCGAACTGGCCGATGCCGACCGCATGCTCGCCGCCGCCCGCGCGGAAGCGGAACGCCACGGCTGGGCCGTGTCGATCGCCGTCGTCGACGACGGCGGCCACCTGCTCGCGTTTGCACGCCTGGACGGCGCATCGCCGGCCAGCGCCTGTATCGCGCAGGACAAGGCGCGCGCGGCGGCGCTCGGCCGGCGCGAGACGAAGGCGTATGAGGATATGATCAACGGCGGCCGCACCGCGTTTCTCAGCGCGCCGCTGACGGGGTTGCTCGAAGGCGGCGTGCCGGTCACGGTCGGTGGCCGGATCGCGGGCGCGATCGGCGTGTCTGGCGTAAAGTCCGAACAGGACGCGCAGATTGCCCGCGCCGGCACACAAAGCGTCGCGGTATGACCAGCCAAGCCGCGCGCGATTTTTCCCCGGGAGGATTAACGATGATCGACCAAGCAGGACTGCAAGTCGCGCCAGCGCTGAGCCAGTTCATTGAAAACGAAGCGTTGCCGGGCACCGGCATCGACAAGGCCGCGTTCTGGAGCGGTTTCTCGGCCCTGGTGCACGACCTGGCGCCGCGCAACCGCGAGCTGCTCGCGGAACGCGACCGCCTGCAGCAGGAACTCGACACCTGGCACCGCGCGCACCCCGGCCCGGTGCGCGACCACGCCGCGTATCGCGCATTCCTCGAACAAATCGGCTACCTCGTGCCGGTCCCGTCGAACGTCGCGGCAGCCACCGCGAACGTCGACAGCGAGATCGCGACGCAGGCCGGCCCGCAGCTCGTCGTGCCGCTGTCGAACGCGCGTTATGCGCTGAACGCCGCGAACGCCCGCTGGGGCAGCCTGTACGACGCGCTGTACGGCACCGATGCACTGCCTGAAGACGGCGGCGCCGAACGCACCACGGCCTACAACCCGACGCGCGGCCAGCGCGTGATCGACTACGCGCGCAACGTGCTCGACAACGCGGCGCCGCTCGCGAGCGGCTCGCACCGCGACGCGCTGCGCTACCGCGTGCAGGACGGCCAGCTCGCCGTCGAAACCGCCAAGGGGATCGTGGGCCTCGCGCAGCCGGCGCAGTTCGTCGGCTACCAGGGCGCGGCCGACGCGCCGTCCGCGATCCTGCTGAAGCACAACGGCCTGCACCTCGAGATCCAGATCGACGCATCGACGCCGATCGGCCGCGCCGATCTCGCGAACGTGAAGGACGTCGTGCTCGAAGCCGCGGTCAGCACGATCATCGACTGCGAGGATTCGGTCGCGGCGGTGGACGCCGACGACAAGGTCCAGCTCTACCGCAACTGGCTCGGCCTGATGCAGGGCACGCTGGTCGAGGAAGTCGCGAAGGGCGGCAAGACCTTCACGCGCCGCCTGAACGCCGACCGCGAGTACACGACGCCCGACGGCGGCACGCTGTCGCTGCACGGCCGCTCGCTGCTGTTCGTGCGCAACGTCGGCCACCTGATGACCAACGGCGCGGTGCTCGACCGCGACGGCAACGAGATTCCGGAAGGGATCCTCGACGGCGTCGTCACGGTGCTGTGCTCGCTGCACGACCTGAAGGCGAAGCGCAACTCGCGCACCGGCTCGATCTACATCGTGAAGCCGAAGATGCACGGCCCGGTCGAAGTCGCATTCGCCGATACGCTGTTCGCGCGCATCGAGGATCTGTACAACCTGCCGCGCAACACGCTGAAGATGGGCATCATGGACGAGGAGCGCCGCACCAGCGTGAACCTCGCCGCGTGTATCGCCGCCGCCGCCGCGCGTGTCGCGTTCATCAACACCGGCTTCCTCGATCGCACCGGCGACGAGATGCACACCGCGATGGAAGCGGGCCCGATGATCCGCAAGGGCGACATGAAGTCGTCGGCGTGGATCCAGGCTTACGAGCGGAACAACGTGCTCGCGGGCCTGTCGGCCGGCCTGCGCGGCCGCGCGCAGATCGGCAAGGGCATGTGGGCGATGCCCGACCTGATGCACGCGATGCTCGAGCAGAAGATCGCGCATCCGCGCGCCGGCGCGAACACCGCGTGGGTGCCGTCGCCGACCGCCGCAACGCTGCACGCGCTGCACTACCACCTCGTCGACGTGCAGGCCGTCCAGCAGGAACTCGAGAAGACGCCGTACGCGAGCGAACGCGACACGCTGCTCGAAGGGCTGCTGACCGTGCCGGTCGTCGAGCGCGCCGCGTGGAGCGAAGCCGAGATCCTGAGCGAAGTCGAGAACAACGCGCAGGGCATCCTCGGCTACGTCGTGCGCTGGGTCGAACAGGGCGTCGGCTGCTCGAAGGTGCCGGACATCCACGACGTCGGCCTGATGGAAGACCGCGCGACGCTGCGCATCTCGAGCCAGCACATCGCGAACTGGCTGCGCCACGGCGTGATCACCGAGGCGTTCGTGCTCGACGTGTTCAAGCGGATGGCGCGCGTCGTCGACCAGCAGAACGCCGACGACCCGAACTATCGCCCGATGGCGCCCGGCTACGACCAGTCGACCGCGTTCAAGGCCGCATGCGCGCTCGCGCTGCAGGGCACGTCGCAGCCGAGCGGTTATACCGAGCCGCTGCTGCACCGGTTCCGGCTCGCGTTCAAGGCGCAACAGCACGGCGGATAAGCACGGCCGTGCCGCGGGTTTCCGGCGTGCCGGAAGCCCGTACGCCGGGAGCCCGTATGCCGGCAGCCCGTACGCCGGGCTTCACGAAACGGGCGGCCGCAACGGCCGCCCGTTTTCATTTTCGCGTTCGCCCGGCTGCTGAAACGCATAATCGGCGCATATCGACGCCTTCATTTTTTTCGCTCGCCTGCCGTTAACCCGATGGAATCGGCGGCCGCGCGCCGCGGTTTCGCCGCTCATGCCGTACAGCCTTGCGCTGGAACGCTTTGCCGGATATTCGCAAGCCCGGGAATTCACTGAAATTTGATCCGGATCAACGGCCCGCAACATTTTCCGCGCGCGCGAACGCGCGCGTTATACTCCGTTGAATTCGCACTGCCCGATTCCTCGGATCGTTGAATCGGCGTAGATGTCACCAGTAAATGCTCGATTTACCGGTATATCTGGCCGCGATTCCCGGTAATCAGTGTCCATTTTCTCGCCGGCCGGCAGGAAGGCGTCGAATGGACGCGTGGCGGATCGCCGCCGCCACGTCATACGAACAATCGCATCGGCCCGCCGCCCGGCGGCAATGCCCATCGATCCACGGACCATGGCAGAAACCGATTACGCAGTGCCCAGCGAATCCGGCCTGACGAGCCGTGTCGCCGCACATCTGCGCCGGTTCCTGCTGCCGCACCTGATCTTCTATACCGGGCTGCTGATCGCGCTGCTCCTGCTGTCCCTGTGCGGGATCGTGCTGTACGAAGGCCGCATCGACGCGCGCGACCGCTCGATCTCGATGCAGCAGAATCTCGCGCTGATGGCGTCGTGGGACATCGAGCGCAACATCGAGATCTATTCGCTGTCGCTGCAGGCCGTCGTCGAAGGCGAGAACGACCCGGATGTCGTCAAGCTGCCGATGCCGCTGCGCCGCCAGGTGCTGTTCGACCGTGCGACGACGGCCAAGTACCTCGGCGGCATCTATGTGCTCGACGCGAAGGGCGACATCGCGGTCGACGGCAAGAGCGACGTGCCGCGCAAGGCCAACTTCGGCAACGAGCCGTACTTCACGACGCACCGCGACCATCCCGACGTCGGCCTGTACGTCAGCCCCCCGTATCATTCGCGCTTGCGCGGCGGCTCGCCGAGCATCGCGCTCAGCCGGCGGATCACGGGGCCCGACGGCTCGTTCGGCGGCGTCGCCGTGATGTCGATCCGGCTCGAATATTTCCAGAACCTGTTCTCGCGGCTGTCGCTCGGCGATCGCGGCTCGATCGCGCTGATCAACACCGACGGCAAGATGGTCGCGCGCGAGCCGTACGACCCGAAGATCGTCGGCCGCGACATCAGCCACGCCAGCACGTTCCGGCGGTTCATGACCGCCAACGAAGGCAGCTTCGCCGATACCGCGTCGATCGACGGCGTGCGCCGCCTGTACGTGTTCCGGCATCTCGAGCACCTGCCGCTCATCATCATGGTCGCGCGCTCGGAAGCGGATACCTACGCCGCGTGGTACGACCGTGCGATTCCGATCGGCTCGGCGATGGTCGCGCTCGCGATCGGCTTCGTCGGCCTGTCGCTGCTGCTCGACGTGCAGCTGCGCAAGCGCCACCGCGCGGAAACCGAACTGCAGGCGCTCGCGCGCACCGACGGCCTCACGGGCCTCGACAACCGCCGCATGCTCGACGTCACGCTCGCACGCGAATGGCGCCGGGCCGCGCGCTCGCAGCACGCGCTGTCGCTGCTGTTCATCGATGTCGACTACTTCAAGCGCTACAACGACACCCAAGGGCACCAGGCCGGCGACGACGCGCTCGCCGCGGTCGGCCACTGCATCGCCGGCTGCCTGCGCCGCCCGGCCGATTACGCGGCGCGCTACGGCGGCGAGGAGTTCGTCGTCGTGCTGCCCGACGTCGATACGGACGGCGCGGCGTCGATCGCCGAGACGATCCGCACCGGCATCCTCGATCTCGGCATCCGTCACGACGCCGGGGCGACCGGCCGCCTGACGGTAAGCATCGGCGTGACGACGAGCTATCCGGAACACGACGACGACATGCAGGCCGCGCTGAAGCTGGCCGACGACGCGCTGTATCGCGCGAAGGAAGGCGGGCGCAAC
>NZ_LDVA01000242.1:0-15393 GCF_050768715.1 Burkholderia sp. ZZQ-2
AGCAGCGCGCGGCGCATCGTGCGCGGCGGTGTCGCGGCCAGCACGTCGAGCGCGTCGTCGCCCAGGGTATCCGGGAAGCGCCGCCCCCACGCATGCGACGTGCGGATCTCGTCGTAGATCGTCTGCGCGATCCGGCGCGCGCCGGCCGCATCGGGCGGCTCGATCTCGTACACGTTCATCCGGTTGAGCAGCGGCTCCGGGATCGCTTGCGCATCGTTCGCGGTCGCGATCCAGATCACGTTGCCCGCATCGATCGGCACTTCCGCGAATTCGTCGATGAACGCGCGCGCGGTGTCGTGCTCGAGCAACGCGTACAGCGCGCCGAGCGGATCGTATTGCGCATCGCTGCCGGCCTTGTCGATCTCGTCGACCGCGATCACCGGGTTCGCGTAGCTGCCGTTCACGAGCGCATCGAACACCTTGCCGGGCTTCGCGTTCTTCCATTGCGACGACGCCCCCGACAGGATCCAGCCGGCCGTCAGCGAACTCATCGGCACGTAGTGGTACGCGGTGCCGAGCAGCTGCGCGAGCGCCTTCGCGAAATGCGTCTTGCCGATGCCCGGGGGCCCGAGCAGCAGGATCGGCATCAGTTCGAGCCGGTCGTCCGTTTCGAGGCACAGCGCGATCTGCTTGCGCACGTCGTCGAGCGGCTCGGCGAAATTGGGCAACGCCTCGCCGAGCGCGTCGAACGACGGCATCCGGTTCGGCTTCACGCAAAAGCGCAGATTGCCCGTCTTGAGCATCTTCTCGTAGGTGGCGCGCAGTGCGTCGCTCGCGCTCTCGTTCAGGTCGCTCAGCGCCGTCTCGACCTGCTCGAGGTCGTACACCGTGCTGAAGGACGCCACCGCCAGTTCCTGTTTCACCATCGCCGTCGTCATACCAACCTCGCTGCCGCTTGCTGTCACACGATCATCAGACCCTTACGATTTCAGTGTAGCGATCCCGCATCCCCGCGCAAGCAAGCAGCCACGCGCGTGTGCTGCTAACACCCGCGCGCGCTGCACGCCGGCGCACCGCGGCGTATGATCGTCGGTTCACCCACCCGCCGCGCCGGCCCGGCCGACGGCGCCCGCGCGGCGCGTCGGATCTCGCCCCGAAGGTATGCCGATGTCCGTCCCCACTGCTTTCCCGCGCGTCGATGCCGATGCGACCGGCGCCGTCGACGCGGCGCTCACGTCGCGCCGTGCGATCCGCGCGTTCCTGCCGACGCCCGTGCCGCGCGACACGCTCGAGGCGATCCTCGAAGCCGCGAGCCGCGCGCCGTCGGGCACCAACATCCAGCCGTGGCGCGTGTACGTCGCGACGGGCGCCACGCGCGACGCGCTCGCCGCCGCGCTCACCGCGGCCCACGACGATCCCGCGCGCGACGAGAAATACGTCGCCGAGTACGACTACTACCCGCGCGAGTGGGTGTCGCCGTATATCGACCGGCGCCGCAAGGTCGGCTGGGACCTGTACGGCCTGTTGAACATCGGCCGCGACGAGAAGGCGCGCATGCATGCGCAGCACGCGCGCAACTTCCGTTTCTTCGATGCGCCGGTCGCGCTGTTCTTCACACTCGACCGCGTGATGACCCACGGTGCATGGCTCGACTGCGGGATGTTCCTGCAAGGCGTGATGACGGCCGCGCGCGCACGCGGGCTCGATACCTGCCCGCAGGCCGCGTTCGTCCCGTTTCACCGGATCATCACCGAACACCTCGGCATTCCCGCCAACGAACAGTTGGTCTGCGGCATGTCGCTCGGCCATGCGGACCCCGACGCAATCGAGAACCGCCTCGTCACCGAGCGCGCGAGCGTCGCGGAGTTCGCGCGTTTTTTCGGTTGAAAACGCATGACGCGGCCCTACCTTTCGAACAGGACCGCATCGTGCGGCGAACCTGTCACGACGCGTCCTGTCACATCACGACCGAAATCGATCGGGCGTAAGATGTGCGTCCGTTCCCCGCTATCGCGCGTTCCCGGAGACGTTTCATGCTGAAACACGGCCTGGCCGTCCTGCTCGCGAGCATCGTGCTCGCCGCCCATGCGCAGAGCCCCGCGCCGGCCTCCGTCGCGTGGGAGATCCAGGTGGTACGCGACGGTCAGACCATCGACACGTTCCAGCAGCGCACCACCGTGGGTCAGACCCGCACCGACACCCATCGCTATCCGTCCGCCGTGCCGGTCGGCTGCGGCAATGCCGCGCGCGTCGTGCCGACCGAGCGCTCGCGCTCGGTGACGGTCGCGCCGCTCACCGTCGATGCCGGCGCGAACACCGTGTCGCTCGCGCTCGACGTGCAGGAAACGCTCGACGACGAAAACGCGACGCGCAGCGATCCGTGCGTACCCGCGTCGCCGCGGCAAATCGTCGCGAGCCACCCCGGCCTGACGGTCGGCGCCGACGCGTGGACCGACTGGACGCTCGTCGAGCAGCGTCCGCACCTCGTGTACCGCGTGCGCGCGCACGTCGCGAAGGATTGAGCGTCATGTCCGCCGACGCTCTCTCCCTGCCGTTCGCCGAACCGCACGCCGCGCCCGACGAAATCACCGCGGTGAGCTGGAACCTGCACAAGGGCCGCTCGCCGCTCGGCTTCACCGCGTGGAACGCGATGCGCAACTGGATGCAGTCGACGCACGCCGACGTGTATTTCCTGCAGGAAGCGATGGCGCGCCGCATGCCGCGCCCGATGCTCGCCCCCGGCTTCGGCGCGCCGATGGACGACGCGGTCGACGACGTGTGGCACTGCCAGGCCACCGAGATCGCGCAGGCGCTCGACTGGCAGATCGCGCTCGGGCCGAACGTGTTCAAGCCGTCGTGGCGGCACGGCAACGCGATCCTGTCGCCGCATCCGCTCGACCTCGGCGGCCGCTGGGACATCTCCGCGCACCGCTTCGAGCGGCGCGGGCTGCTGGTCGCGCGGGCGACGCTCGCGGGCGCGCGACCGGTCACGCTGCTGTGCGCGCACCTCGCGCTCACGCGCGCCGCGCGGCTGCGCCAGATGCACTGGATCGCGCACTGGATCGTGCGCAACGCGGGCGACGGCCCGCTGATGCTGGCTGGCGACTTCAACGACTGGCGCAACGATTCGGTCGCGCTGTTCGGCGAGATCGGGTTGTCCGAGGTCGCGACGCTGCTCGGCGAATCGGGCCGCACGTTCCCCGCGTTCTCGCCGGCGCTCGCACTCGACAAGATGTTCGTGCGCGGGCTGACGCCGCTCGAATGGCGCGCGCCGTCCGGCGAGGCCGCGTGGCTGTCGGACCACCTGCCGTACATCGCGCGCCTGCGCCTCGATCCGCAATAACGGCTAAACGGCTGCAAAACGCTCGCAACAACGACCGCGACCGCGAGTCGATCACGCCTCCGGTCGCCCCCGGCCAAAGCGCCGCCGCGCGGCGCGCGCTACATTAACGGCTTGCCCGTTCCTCCCGCGCCCGCCGTCGGGCCGCGCCGCCATGAACTACCTGCCGATCCTGCTGCAAATCGCCGCCGTCTATCTCGTCGCCGCGATCACCCCCGGCCCGAATTTCTTCATGATTTCGCAACTGTCGCTCGCGGGGCGGCGCAGCCTCGGCGCCGCGTCGGCGCTCGGCGTCGGCACCGCGTCGGTCGCCTGGGCCTCGCTCGCGATGCTCGGCCTCGCGGCCGTGCTGCACCAGGTCGAATGGCTGTACGAGGCGATCCGGATCGGCGGTGCCGTGTACCTCGTGTATTTCGGCTTCAAGCTGCTGCGCTCGGGCGTGCGCCGCGACGCGGCACCGGCCGCCGCGCCCGACGAACGCGCGCCGCTGGCCGCGCCGCACGCGCGCGACTACCTGCGCGCGTATCGCAGCGGCCTCTTCACGTGCCTGACGAACCCGAAATCGTGCGCGTTCTGGACCAGCGTGTTCGCCGCGATGCTGCCCGCGCACGTGCCGCTGTGGTTCAACGGCGCGGTGCTGGTGACGATCGGCGCGCTGTCGGCCGGCTGGTATTCGTGCGTCGCGTACCTGTTCGCGAGCCCGCGCGCGCAGCGCGGCTACCGGCGCGTGCGGCGCCCGCTCGACGCGCTGTGCGGCGTGGCACTCGTCGGCCTCGGCGCGAAACTCGCGGCCGAGCGCTGAAAACTGAAAGCAGATTGAAATAATTCGTTGCGCCAAATCCGCGCAGCCGCGGGGGTCAAGCCCGCGATCCGCGCCAACAGGGTAAAATAACGAGTTCCTCAATCGTCTGTCATCGAGAAGGCGCGTGTCCGACGCGCCGGCCGGCCGATCCTCGATCGGGCCGTCGCACTCGGTTTTTTGCCCGTTTTTGGGCCCGTTACTCGCGTTCGCTACGCGCGTCCGTTTTCAAAGCCATGAGCAAATACGACACCGCCACCGTCCAATCCGTCCATCACTGGACCGACACGCTGTTCAGCTTCACCTGCACCCGTGAGGCGAGCCTGCGCTTCAACAACGGCGAATTCACGATGGTCGGCCTCGAAGTCGACGGCAAGCCGCTCGCGCGCGCCTACTCGATCGTCAGCCCGAACTACGAAGAGCATCTCGAATTCTTCAGCATCAAGGTGCAGAACGGCCCGCTGACGTCGCGCCTGCAGCACCTGAAGGTGGGCGACACGGTGCTGATCGGCAAGAAGCCGACGGGCACGCTGGTTGCCGACAACCTGCTGCCGGGCAAGACGCTGTGGATGCTGTCGACGGGCACGGGCCTCGCGCCGTTCATGTCGATCATCCGCGACCCGGACATCTACGAACGCTTCGACAAGGTGATCCTGACGCACACGTGCCGCCTGAAGGGCGAGCTCGCGTACATGGACTACATCAAGCACGACCTGCCGGGCCACGAGTACCTCGGCGACATCATCAAGGAAAAGCTCGTCTACTACCCGACGGTCACGCGCGAAGCGTTCGACAACGAAGGCCGGATCACCGACCTGATCGCAACGGGCAAGCTGTTCACGGATCTCGACGTCCCGCCGTTCTCGCCGGAAAACGACCGCGTGATGCTGTGCGGCAGCACCGCGATGCTGAAGGACACGACCGACCTGCTGAAGCAGGCCGGCCTCGTCGAAGGCAAGAACAGCGCGCCGGGCCACTACGTGATCGAACGCGCATTCGTGGACTGATCGATCCCCAGATTTGCGCGCCATCAAGAACCGGAGCGAAAGCTCCGGTTTTTTTTCGTCCCTACTTGGCGAATTCGTAACAAATTGGGATCATTCCATCTCAAATAGTTACATTTGGATACGTCATCGTCCGGTGCTCGGGTGTCAGTGTTTTTCCTACAACACGTTCATTCCGATTATTCACATTTACCCTTAAATGTCCGCCCGACATGACCTTTTCGGAAATTTTGAGATATTATTCGCCGCGCGTGGTTGCCGTTCGGATGAGAGTGGAAGGGTCGGATGCAAGTGTTACAAGACGTAACTTTTGTTACCTCGGCAGGGGGCGATTCTCTGGCGGCGACCGTCTTCGAAACGGCAGCCGATCCACGCAGCCAGCCGGTGTCTGAACCGCTTTCTGACAGCAGGGAGAGTCATGGATACGTCGCTTAACGCGCCTTTGGGCGCCCACGCCCCGTTCCCGTCGCAACAGCTCGTGCCGGGCTGCGCCGCGACTCCGCCCATTACCGACGCCGCGCCGAAACGCGGCGCCTCCGCCGCGCGGATCGCAGCGCTGTCTGCCCAATTGCTCGCCGCCGACGAAGCCGCTCGCCGCCACCTGGCCGGCGAGTTGCATGACGGGCTCGGCGCCGAACTCACCGCCGCGCGTTTCGCGCTCGCAAACGTTCAAACGTGGCTGCCGGCCGACGCGCCGGACGGTTGCCTGCGCGCGCTGGAGCTGGCGCAGCAGGCGCTCGACGCCGCAACCGACGCGAATCGCCGGCTGATCGACGAGCGCGACACGCCGGCGCTCGACGCGGGCGTGGTCGGCGCGTTGTCGTCGTGGGTCGACACCCATGCGGCACGCACGGGCCTGCGCACCAGCTTCGTATGCGCGGCCGATGCGCGCCTGACGCAGGTCGCCGGTGCCGGCGCACTCGCGGTGTTCCGCGTCGCGCAGGAAGCGTTGTCGAACGTCGCGAAGCACGCCCGCGCGACGTCGGTCGACGTGCGGATCGTCACCGACGGCACGCATCTGTCACTGATTGTCTCCGACGATGGTACCGGTTTCGCCCGCAGCCGCCGCAGCGGCTACGGTCTCGCCGGCATGCGCGCCCGCTGCGAGGCGTTCGGCGGCAGCTTCGAGACGGCCGCGCCGGAAGCCGGCCACGGCACGCGCGTCACCGCGCGCTTCGCCTGGGATTCGCTGCTCGCGGTGCCCGTCACGGCCCGCCGCGCGTCGCTTTCGTGAGGTCGTCATGAGCCTGAACATCCTGCTCGTGGACGATCACGCGATCGTCCGGCAAGGGATCCGCCAGTTGCTGATCGACCGTGGCGTCGCGCGCGACGTCACCGAGGCCGAGAACGGCGGCGACGCCATGGCCGCCGTCGACAAACAGGAATTCGACGCGATCCTGCTCGACATCTCGCTGCCGGACACGAACGGCATCGAAGTGCTCAAGCGCCTCAAGCGCAAGCTGCCGCGCACGCCGGTGCTGATGTTCTCGATGTACCGCGAGGATCAGTACGCGGTACGCGCGCTGAAGGCCGGTGCCGCCGGCTACCTGTCGAAGACGGTCAACGCCGCGCAGATGATCGGCGCGATCCAGCAGGTCGCGGCCGGCCGCAAGTACGTGAGCCCCGCGATGGCCGAGGCGCTCGCCGAATACGTGTCGTTCGAGAACGAGCCGCTGCCGCACGAGAAGCTGTCCGACCGCGAATACCAGACGCTCTGCATGCTCGCGTCGGGCAAGCGGCTCACCGACATCGCGAACACGCTGTCGCTGTCCGTGAAGACGGTGAGCGTGTACCGGTCGCGGCTGCTCGAGAAGATGCGGCTGTCGAACAATGCGGAACTCACGTTCTACGTGATGAGCAACCAGCTCGTCGACATGGCGCCCACGGCCGGCGCCTGATTTCCCCGCCCGGCCCGACTCACCTGACCCGACCCGGCGACGCGGCGCATGCCGCGCCGCCGCCGAGTGCCGTCCGCCGCCCGTCCATTTGGCGCGCAAGCGCTTGTTTTATCGGACTATTTCGCGGCACACCGCTGCGCCGCAGCGAGTCTTGCGCGCCAAATCGGCTAAAATTGCGGGTTTTCACTCAGTCAGCGCTATCGCGCCCGCGCGCGCTGGCGATTCATCCGCAATGTCTCTCTTCCGCAAGAAAAACGTCGATCGCATGATCGCCGGCGCGCAAGCCGCCGGGCTCAAGAAAGCGCTCGGCGCGATCGACCTCACCTTCCTCGGCATCGGCGCGATCATCGGCACCGGCATCTTCGTGCTGACCGGTACCGGCGCCGTGCAGGCCGGCCCCGCGCTGATGCTGTCGTTCGTGATCGCCGCGATCGCATGCGGCCTCGCGGCGCTGTCGTACGCGGAATTCGCGTCGACGATCCCCGTCGCCGGCTCGATCTACACGTACTCGTACGCGACGCTCGGCGAACTCGTCGCGTGGATCATCGGCTGGGACCTGATGCTCGAATACGGCCTCGCGTCGTCGGCCGTGTCGGTCGGCTGGTCGGGCTACCTGCAGTCGCTGCTGCAGGGCTTCGGGCTGACGCTGCCCACCGTGCTGACGGCCGCGCCCGGCGCAGTGCCGGGTGTCGTCACGTGGTTCAACCTGCCCGCGTTCCTCGTGATGATCGTGATCACCACGCTGCTGTCGATCGGCATCCGCGAGTCGACCCGCATCAACAACATCATGGTGTTCATCAAGGTGTCGGTCGTGCTGCTCGTGATCGCGGTCGGCGTGTTCCATGTGACGCCCGCCAACTGGAAGCCGTTCATGCCGCACGGCTGGAACGGCGTGTTCGGCGCCGCGGCCGTGATGTTCTTCGCGTTCATCGGCTTCGACGCGGTGTCGTCGGCGGCCGAGGAAGTGAAGAATCCGAAACGCGATTTGCCGATCGGCATCATCGCGTCGCTCGCGGTGTGCGCGGTGCTGTACGTGACGGTCGCAGCGGTCGCGACCGGCATCGTGCCGTCGGCCCGGTACGCGAACATCTCGCACCCGATCTCGTACGCACTGCAGGTCGCCGGCGAGACGTGGGTGGCGGGCTTCATCGATCTCGGCGCCGTGCTCGGCATGCTGACCGTGATCCTCGTGATGAGCTACGGCCAGACGCGCGTGATCTTCGCGATGTCGCGCGACGGGCTGCTGCCGGCGACGCTGTCGCGCGTGCACCCGCGCTACGCGACGCCGTTCCTGACGACCTGGCTCGTCGGCCTGTTCTTCGGGCTGATCGCCGCGCTCGTGCCGCTCAACGTGCTCGCCGAGCTGATCAACATCGGCACGCTCGCGGCGTTCTCGATGGTGTCGATCGCGGTGCTCGTGCTGCGCCGCACGCACCCCGACCTGCCGCGCGCGTTCCGCTGCCCGGGCGTGCCGGTCGTGCCGATCCTCGCGGTCGCATCGTGCCTGTTTCTAATGCTGAACCTGCAGCCCGTCACGTGGGCCGCGTTCGGCATCTGGCTCGTGATCGGCCTCGTGATCTACTTCCTGTACTCGCGTCACCACTCGAAGCTCGCGCACGGTCGCCACGACGCGCACTGAGCGCCGCCGTGCCGCACGCGGCACGGTGCGCACCCGCGGGGCCGCCATCCGGCCCCGCCCCCTCCTCTCCGCTCCCTCGCCCGTCTCGCCGCCGCGTTGCGTTTCCCGCAACGATTCGCACGGCAGTTCCCGTTTTCATCGGCTGTTTTTCGAATACCGGTATATTCGATTCCGATCGACAAATTAATCGATGAAAAATGTAATTCAATTGAATTGAATATGAATAGAAGAAAATAATCTCGCGAACGACATTGAACTCTTTCATCCGCCAAACTAGTATTCAGGTCGGCCGGCCGCACACACCCGCCCAGCCTGCGTCAGACGGGGAATTCGCCGCAGCATGAGCGCAACGCGATGCAATCGGCTTCATCGAATCGCATTTCCATCAAACAGAAATTCATTGCGTGTTCACGAACGAATTTTCAGCATCTTTTTAATTAAAAACATTTAAAACCGGATAATCCGGTCGCTGGTATTGAATTGCCTCCGAGCGGAGGCATGTCGCTGCACCTGTCCGAAGTTCAACAAGAACCAGAGAGGTCTGTCATGAGCAATACATTGGTCAACGTCACGGCGAAGGTCGAAATCAGCGCGACCAACCAGACGATTGCGGGGCTCAGGGATTATCAAAGCAAGAACTGGGCGATCGGGCTGAACGGGGATACGCTCGCGCCGGATGGTTTCCTCACGTTCTTCACGGAACGCAACCTGCCGTTCAGCTACTACGTCCGCGCGCGTGGCGTCTCGGTCGGCGAGCCGAGCGCATACCAGGCGAACATCGAGACGCTGACGCAGCACATCGCCGCGATTCGCGCGTCGGAGACGAACCAGGTCCAGGCGACGATCCGCGAGCTCGAGCTGTACAAGTCGCGGAACTGGGCGATCGGCCTGAACGGCACGACGCTGCAGCCGGACAATTTCCTGCCGTTCTTCGGCACCCGCTCCGTGCCGTTCGAGTATTACGTGCGCAGCGGCGGCGTCGAGCTCGGCTCGCCGAGCGCGTATGACAACAACATCCGCAACCTGACGCAGTACCTGGGCTCGCTCTGACGCATCGCCCCGCCGGGCGGATGTGTCCGCCCGGCAACCTGCCGACGGCCCGGCACGGGCCGTCCCGCTCGCCTTCCCCGCCGCTGCGCGCCTCCCCCGCCCCGTTTTGCGCCTTCCCCCGTCCCTGCACGCTTGTCGCGGCCGGTTCATAATCGCGCCATCGAACGGCGGCCCGCATCGACGGGTGCGCCCGGCAACAGGAAGAAGATGATGGAAAGCGTCGATCTCGATGTATTGAAATCCAGCGCGCGCTGGCTCGAAGAAGGGCGCCGCGTGCTGCTCGTGACGGTCGTGAAGACCTGGGGCTCGTCGCCCCGCCCCGAAGGCGCGATGCTCGCGGTCCGCGAGGACGGGCTCGTGGTCGGTTCCGTGTCCGGCGGGTGTATCGAGG
This sequence comes from Burkholderia sp. ZZQ-2, assembly GCF_050768715.1. Lineage (NCBI taxonomy): Bacteria > Pseudomonadati > Pseudomonadota > Betaproteobacteria > Burkholderiales > Burkholderiaceae > Burkholderia > Burkholderia sp. ZZQ-2. Next base: position 10,062 of record NZ_LDVA01000242.1, read on the forward strand.
ACGACCTGATCGCCCGCGTGCATGCGAGCGGCATCGCGGCCGACGCGCGCCCGGAAGCGCTCAAGTACGGCGTGACGGCCGAGGAAGCACATCGCTTCGGGCTGCCTTGCGGCGGCACGATCCAGCTCGTGCTCGAGCCGCTCACGCGCGACAGCGGGATAACCGCGCTGTGCGCGGAAGTCGAGGCCGGGCGCCTCGTCACGCGCACGATGACGCTCGCGACGGGCCGCGCATCGCTGTCACCCGCGCAGGCCGCCGACGGGCTCGCGTTCGACGGCGAGCGGCTCGTGACGATCCACGGGCCGCGCTACCGGATGCTCGTGATCGGCGCCGGCCAATTGTCGCGCTATCTGTGCCAGATCGCGGTCGGGCTCGACTACCAGGTGACGGTATGCGATCCGCGCGAGGAATACACCGATGCGTGGGACGTGCCGGGCACGCGCGTCGTGCACACGATGCCCGACGATACGGTGCTCGAGATGAACCTCGATGCGCGTTCGGCCGTGATTGCACTGACGCACGATCCGAAGCTCGACGATCTCGCGCTGATGGAGGCGCTGAAGACGCCCGCGTTCTACGTGGGCGCGCTCGGCTCGCGGCGCAACAACGCGGCACGGCGCGAGCGGCTGCGCGAATTCGACCTGAGCGAAGCGGAACTGGCCCGGCTGCACGGGCCGGCCGGCATCTACATCGGCAGCCGGACGCCGCCGGAAATCGCGATCTCGATCCTCGCCGAGATCACCGCCGCGAAGAACCACGTGTCGCTGCCGACAATCCTGCAGGTCGAAGGCGCGAAGGCCGCGCGGGAGATCGCGGCGAACAGCGGCGCGGCGTGCGGCCTCTGATCGGCGGGCGGTCGCGCGGGATATGCGGCCGCGACGGGCTAAGCCGACGAAGCCGACGAAACTGACGACAGCGCACGCGCCGGCGCCCGGCCGGCGCGCCCGCCGGTCAGGTCAGGCCGGCGGCAAGCGCCGCGGCGACCGAACCGACCACCAGCACGACGCCGACCGTGCGGCGCTTGTTCAGCTCGGTCCACAGCAGCACGCCGGTCAGCGACAGCAGGATCAGCGAGCCCGCGATCGTGTCCATCAGCAGCACCCAGCCGAGATTCATCCCGACGCCGCGATGCAGGTTGTTCAGCGTCGTCAGGAACGTGTTGCCCGTGCGCTTCACCGAAACGTAGCCGTTGCCAACCCAGTATTCGGCCTGCAGGTTCTGGTGCGGGCCGAACAGGCCGAACTGCCAGTGCTCCGGCTGCATCACGCGCTTGTCGCCCCACGCAACGGGCTGCGCGGCCTCCTTGCGCATGCGCCCCGGCTTGCCGTCGAAATTCAGCTCGTGCTGCAACCACTTCGTCATCGCGGCGGGCGTCTTCGGCACCGGATCCGGCAGCGCGATCTGCATCTCCTCGACCTGCGGCTCGCCCGTCGAAATCTTCAGCGGCGGCGCGCGGTGGTTGAGCAGCACGCCCGTCACACCGAACAGCAGCCCGAGCACCGCGCCCCACAGCCCGACCCAGCCGTGCACCTTGCGCAGCCACTTGATGAAGGTCGCGCGGCGCGAACGCTGGCGGCGCGCGGCCAGTTCGTCGTCGCTCAGCGGGCGGGCCGCCGGGTGCAGCACGGTGACGCCCGCGCGGGCAGTACCCGTCTTGGGCGGATTGATCGTTTCGGGCGCGTTCACGCGAGAGGTTCCATTCGTTCAAAACAACGGGCGGCGCGCAAAACGTGCGCGCCGCCCGGGCAGCATGAAAATGAGAATGGATATCATTACACAAACAAACCGGCGGCTCAATCCATCCGGGGGCGTCGCGGCACGCCCGGCAAGAGCAAGAAGGCGGGAAAAGCGCGCGCGTTGCGCCACGATGCCGGCTGATAACCGGAAAATGCCGCCCGAATGACCTTGCAAGACCAGGACAGCATTTCGTAAGAAGTCGCGCGATGCCGGGCGATTCAGCGCAGCGGCGGCAGCGGAAAGCGCGGTGTGGTGTCGTCCGGCGCGGGCTCGGTGCGGTCGAGCGCGTACAGCCACGCGAGCAGATCCGCGACCGCCTGGTAGAGCTGCGGCGGAATCCGGTCGTCGAGGTCGACCTGCATCAGCAGCGACACCATCTCCGGTGCCGTATGCACGTACAAGCCCGCATCGTGCGCACGCGCGACGATCATCTCGGCGAGCACGCCGTAGCCCTTCGCGACCACGCGCGGCGCCGCATCGCCGCCCTTCGGATCGTAGACGAGCGCGGCCGCGCGCTTGCGGGACGTCATGCTCATGGCAGCGCCTCGTCGTCGGTATCCGGCGCCTGCGTCGCCGGGCCGCCGGCCGAGCCGCGCGCATACGCGGCGGCGGCCGCCTGGGCTGCAAACAGGTCGAAGCCGTCCGGGCCGTCGTCGACCGCGCGGATCGACAATCCACCCACCCGCAGCCCCGACACCTCGAGCCGCTGCCGCAGCGCGGCCTCGTGCCGCGTGAGGCGGTCGGCGCCCGTCTGGTTCGCACGCAATCGCGCGACCAGTTGCGTGCCGTTCAGCACCAGTTCCGCGTCGACCGTGCCGAGCGATGGCAACGTCAGCGTCAGGCGCGTGCGCCATGCGATGCCGTCGCCCGGGCCGTCGTCGCCGCGCGGCGCGCGGCTGCCCGGATCGTCCGGCTCGATCGTCCAGTCGAGCCGCGCGCCGGGCCACGCCTCGCCCGTCCAGCGGAACTGGTCGGTCGCGAGCGCGTCGAGCTGCTGCCTGACGAGCGGCACGGCGGCCGGATGCACGGGCGCCAGCGTCTGCGCCTGGGAGTCGGACGACGCGGTGGCCAGTTGCGCGGGCGTCCCGCGCACATCAGGGCGTTCGCCGAGCAGATCGAACGTATCGGGCGGCAGCGATGCGCCGTGCCGCGCGCCCGCCGGCAAGCCTTGCGCAGGATCGCGTGTCGGTGCGCCACCTTGGGCCGGTGTACCCGGCTGCGCCGTCGCCCGCGCGGTCGCGGGCAGAGGCGGCCGCTGCGCGAGCAGTTCGTCGAGCACGTCGGTCGAGTCGTGCTGCGCGGCATCCGGGTCGACCGGCGCGAGCGCGGCCGCAAGGCGCGCCTGCGGCTCGCGCATCAACGCCGCGAGCGGGCGCTGGCCGGCCAGCCACTGCGCCAGATGGGATTCGTAGAAAAGGCCGCTTTCGCTCACGGCCTGCGCGAGCGCTGCGCGCAGCGCCGCGACCGGCAGGGCCGCGGCCGCTTCGTGTGCCGCCGCAGCAGCGGAAGATGCCGCGGCGGAGGCCGGTGTGGAAGACGCAGCCGGATCGGAGGCGGCCGGCGCGCGGGCCGGCAAGGCCGTATCGGTCAGCAGCACGGTGGGATCGGCCAGCAACGGCACGCGCCCGGCAATGGCCGGCGTCGAGTCGCCACCGGCCCGCGAGATCGCGTCGAGCACGCGCCCGACATCGGACAGTGCGGTCTGGGTAGAGGCCGGCGGCGCGGTAGGCGGACTGCCGGCCGAGGGCGTGGACGCCGTGCCGGTGCCCGGCGTGCCGACCTGCGAGGTCGCGCCGCCGCCGGCGGGCGCCGATACGGTGCCGGTCAGCAGGCTGTCGAGGCGGCTCGCCAGCAGCGCGGCCGCAACGGAGTCGATACCGGTCATGATCGGAGCCTGCTCACCTCAGCCACATCGTTGCGAATCCGGGAACGGCACGCCGGTGCCGCTCGCGGGAACTGCGCGCCTCCCGCAACGGGCTCGTGCGCCCCGCGCCCGCCCCTCCGCCTCCCGGCTTCCCGGGAAACGGGCCCTACCCGCGCGCGCGGTAGAGATCGGTCAATACCTTGGTCGAGCGCCGCGCCTCGAACAGCGCGGACAGCCGCGCGACGTCCGGGCTCGCGAGGTCGCGGATCGCGGCGTCGTCGGCCAGGATGCGGCGGATCAGGTCGAGCTTGCGGCCGAGATCCGATTCGTCGAGCACGACGCCCGGATCGGCTTCCTTCAGCCCGTCGACGAGTGCCGTGAATTCGGCCTGCAACCCCGGCAACGCGCTCCAGTCGGCGCTGCGGGCGGCGCCCAGCATCCGGCCCGACACGGCGGCGAGCGCCTCGTAACGTGCGAAGTATTCGGCCTTGCGATTCATCTCGATGCTTCCACTGCCTGTTGCGCGGCCATCCGCGCGACTTCCGGGGCGATCCCCGTCCATGCTTCCTCGAGCGTCGCGAGCAGCCCGTCGACCTCGACCAGCATCGCGTCGCTCGCCTGCGCGTTCGCTTCCAGCAGACGCCGGCCGATATACGCATACAGCGCGTCCAGCCGCTCCGCGATCTCGCCGCCCGCGTCGCGGTTCAGCGACGCCTTCAGCCCGCTCTCGACGATCCGGATCGCCTTGCCGATCGCATCGCCGCGCGCGGACACATTGCCCTGCTGCAAATGCATGCGCGCCAGCGCAACCGCCTGCCGCGCGCCCTGGTACAGCATCGCGATCAAACGGTGCGGGGAGGCGCCCATCACCCCGGTCTCGACGCCGACACGCGCGTATGCACTGGCTCCAGCGTGTCCTGGGGAAAACATGCGCTTCTCCTTGTTATGCCTTGGCTATACGGGAACCGCCGCCGTGCATCGCACGACGCGGCCTTCACCGGAGTTATCGGAAGGGATTTGAAAAGCTTTAGGCAAGCGCGGCCTGCCGCCGGGGCGCCGAAGGCGCCGGCCCGGAGGCCTTCCCTGAACGACTTTCGCCGGATGGCCGCCCACGGGTGCCCGTCGCCGGGTACCCGTCCCCGGGTGCCGCGCGCATCACACCGACATCTGCATGATGTCGTTGTAAGCGCTCACCAGCTTGTTGCGGACCTGGAGCCCGAACTGGAAGCCGATGTTGGCTTTCTGCATGTCGACCATCACGTCGTTCAGCGAGACGTTCGGCGCACCGACCTCGAACGCCTGCGCCTCGCCGAGCGCGTGCTGCTGGTCGCCGCTGATCTTGTCGAGCGACGCCTTCATCGCGCTCGCGAACGTGCCGGCCGTCGCCGCGCCCGAACCGGCCAGCGCTGCCGTCGGGCTCGCGACGCCGCCGGACGCCTGCGCGGCCATCGACTGCATCTGTTGCAACACCGAACCGATTCCGCTGACGTTCGCAGTCATGCTGTCCCCAAAACCGAGAGAAGAGACCCGGCGCACCGGGTGTTTCCGCCGGCGCCGCACCACGCGCACCATGCCGGATCGCGAAAAAGGATAGCAGCGCGCCGCGCGTCAAAGCCGAGAAAGTACGGGGGAAACCCCGCTCTTTTCAGTCGATCGGAACAGGGCCCGGGTCACGATAATCGCATCGTGTCATTGTCCGCCCGCTCGCCCGAGCGAGCTCAGTCGTCCCGC
>NZ_LDVA01000243.1:0-23066 GCF_050768715.1 Burkholderia sp. ZZQ-2
GCCCGCGATGCCCGCGCCGTCGCCGGCGACGTAGAGGCCGCGCACCGACGTACGGCCGGCCGCGTCGCGCTCGGGCAGCCATGCGCGGTTGAGCGGGTCGAACCCGAACCGGCAGCCGGCGAGATCGGCCAGCTGCGTTTCGGAGCGCAGGCCGAAGCCGAGACCGAGCGCGTCGCAGTCGAGCAGGCGCGGCGGTGCGCCGTCACCGGCGGCGCGCCATGCGATTCCCGTCACGTGCGGGTCGCCGAGCACGCGCTCGAGCGTGACGCCCGTTTCGATCGCGACGCCGTGCGCGCGCAGCCAGCCGATGTAATAGAGCCCCTTCGCGAAGGTCGACGGCATGCGCAGCAGCGCGGGCGCGGCAGCGGCCTGGCGGCGCAGCGGGCTCGTGTCGAGCACGGCCGCGACCTGCGCGCCGGCCTTCGCATACTGGTAAGCGACGAGGTAAAGCAGCGGGCCCGTGCCCGCGAACACGATGCGCCGGCCGATCGCGCAGCCCTGCGCCTTCAGCGCCACTTGCGCGCCGCCGAGCGTATAGACGCCCGCGAGCGTCCAGCCCGGCACGGGCAACAGGCGGTCGGTCGCGCCGCTCGCAATGATCAGGTGCGAGTAGGGCACCGTCACTTCGCGGCCATCCTGCAGCGTGTCGACGCGGCCCGCACCGCATGACCAGGCAAGCGTATTCGGCCGGTAGTCGACATGCGGCAGCAGCGCGGCCATCGTCCGGTGCACGGCGTCGGCCTTCGCGGCCTCGAAGCCGTACAGCGTGCGCTTGCCGCGCGCGAAGGCGCCGTCGGCCGGCGGCTGCCGGTAGATCTGTCCGCCCCAGCGCGCGTTCTCGTCGATCACGACCGGGCGCAGCCCCGCGTCGACCAGCGCTTCGGCCGCACGTACGCCGGCCGGCCCCGCGCCGACGATCACCGGTTGCAGTGCGGCGGTCACGATGCGTCTCCGGTCGCGGCCGGCCGGGCGGACGTGAGAATCCGCATGCCTTCGGCGATCGGCGTCGAGCATGCGCGCACGCGCGCACCGGTTTCGGTGCGCACCCAGCAGTCCTGGCACGCGCCGATCAGGCAGAAGCCGGCGCGCGGCTGGCCGCTGAATTCGCTCACGCGCACGCGGCGCTGCGCAACGAGGATCGCGGTGAGCACGGTGTCGCCGGCGAGCGCGAGCGCGGGGCGGCCGTCCAGCGTGAACGCGACGGCGGCACGTTCGCGTTCGGCGACGCGCACGAACTGCGCGCCGTCGTCCGGGATGCCGGTGGAACGGGAAACGGAAGTCGTCATCAGTGTTGGCCGATCAGGATGCGGTTCAGGCCGTACACGCGATCGAGCAGCAGCATCGCGCCGGCGGTGATGAAGATGACGAGCGCCGACACCGACGCCATCATCGGGTCGATCGACTCGGTCGCATACATGTACATGCGCACCGGCAGCGTGACCGTCTGCGGCGACGTGACGAAGATCGACATCGTCAGTTCGTCGAAGCTGTTGATGAACGCGAGCAGCCAGCCGCCGGTGATGCCGGGCACGATCATCGGCAGCGTGATGCGGCGGAAGGTCGTCCACGGGTCCGCGCCGAGCGAGCATGCGGCTTGCTCGATGCTGCGGTCGAGGCCCGCGACGGACGCGAGCACGAGCCGCATCACGAACGGCGTGATGACGACCATGTGCGCGAGCACGAGCCATGCGAACGAGCCGGTCGCGCCGATCAGCGCGAAGAAGCGCAGCAGCGCGATGCCGAGCACGAGGCCGGGAATCACGAGCGGCGACAGCAGCAGCCCGTTCAGGAACGCGCGGCCGGGAAACGTCGCGCGGCCGATGGCGAGGCCCGCCGGCAGCGCGATCGCGAGCGACAGCGTCGCCGACGCGAACGCGAGCTTCACGCTGTTGAAGAACGCGGTGACGAAGTCGGGATAGTCGAGGATCGCGCGGAACCAGCGCAGCGACAACCCGTGTGTCGGCAGTGTCAGCGTTTCGTCGGGCGTGAACGCGACGAGCACGACGATCACGAGCGGCGCGAGCACGAACAGGATCACGAGCGTGTGGAAGGCGAGGGCAAAGGGGCCGTTCTTTCTCATCGCGATGCGCCTCCGAGGCTGCGCGCGTAGCGGCGTTCGAGCACGCGGTAGTAAGTGAGCATCACGACGAGGTTCGCGACCAGCAGCAGCACGGCGATCGTCGCGCCGAGCGGCCAGTTCAGCGAGCCGAGGAATTCGTCGTAGACGGCCGTGGCCGCGACCTTGAGCCGGCGTCCGCCGAGCAGGCCCGGAATCGCGAACGCGCTTGCCGACAGCCCGAACACCATCAGGCTGCCCGACAGCACGCCCGGCATCAGCTGCGGCAGCACGATGCGGCGCAGCGTCGTGAACGGCGATGCGCCGAGCGACAGCGCCGCATGCTCGGTCTGCGGATCGAGCCGCTGCAGCGCGGTCCACACCGGGATCACCATGAACGGCAGCATCACGTGCACCAGCGCGATCACGATCGCGAAGGTCGTGTATTCGAGCTTGTACGGCCCGAGGCCGACGAGCCCGAGCGCCTGGTTCACGAGCCCGCTCGTGTTCAGCAACATGCTCCAACCGAACGCGCGCACGACGACCGACACCAGCAGCGGCGCAAGGATCGCGAGCAGGAACAGCGAGCGCCACGGGTCGCGCATTTTCGACAGCACGTACGCCTCCGGCGTGCCGATCGCGACGCAGATCGCGGTGGTCAGCGCGGCGATGCCGAACGTGCGCGCGAAGATCGTGTGGAAGTACGACGAGCCGAGCACTTCCGCGTAGTTGCCGAACTGGAACGCGGCGATCGGGCCGGTGGCCGGATCGAAGCGGTAGAACGTCAGCATGAACGTCATCGCGAGCGGCACGAGCACGAGCGCGGCAAACAGCGCGAACGCGGGCGCGCACATCAGCCACAGCGGCGCATGCGCGCGCCACGTCGCGCGCATCGTGTGCGCGGCGGCGGCGCGTGCCGGTGCGGCGTCAGCGGAAACCGCGACCGGGCGGGCGAGCGCGGCCGGCGCGCCGTCGGTCGGGAGCGGGCGGGTAGGCTGTCCCATTCAGGCCTCCCGGCGCATCACGCGAACCGCGTCGCTGTGCCAGTCGATCCCGACCGGCGCGCCTTCCGCGAGCGGCTCCGCCCCTTCGTTCTGGCAGCACACGAGCACTTCGCCAAGCGCGCTGTCGACGCGGTACAGCCACTGGCTGCCGAGGAAGAAGCGGCTCGTGACGGTCGCGGCGAAGCGGCCCGCGTCGGGCGCGCACAGCCGCAGCTTTTCGGGGCGGATGCAGACCGACACCGCATCGCCCACGCGCACGTCGCGCTCGCGCGGCGGCAGATGCGCGGTGCGGCCGGTCTCGGCGAGATCGTGACCGAGGTCGATGCGGATCGCGTCGCCGTCGTGCGCGACGATCGTGCCGGGCAGGAGGTTCGCCTTGCCGATGAACTGCGACACGAAACGGTTCTCCGGGCGTTCGTACGCGCGGTACGGCGTATCGGTCTGCGTGATGCGGCCGGCTTCCATCACGACCACGCGATCGCTGATCGACAGCGCTTCCGATTGATCGTGCGTGACCATGATCGTCGTCGTGCCGATCTTGCGCTGGATCGCGCGCAGCTCGAACTGCATGTCCTCGCGCAGCTTCGCGTCGAGGTTCGACATCGGTTCGTCGAGCAGCAGCACCGGAGGCTCGATCACGACCGCGCGCGCGATCGCCACGCGCTGCCGCTGGCCGCCCGACAGCTCGCGCGGGAAGCGGTGCGCGAGCGCGTCGAGACGCACGAGCGCGAGGGCCGCGCGGATGCGCTCGGCGCGCTCGGCCTTGTCGACGCCGCGCATGTCGAGGCCGAAGCCGACGTTCTCGGCGACGCTCATGTGCGGAAACAGCGCATAGCTCTGGAACACGATGCCGAGCCCGCGCCGGTTCGGCTTCAGGTGCGTGATGTCCTGCCCGTCGAGCGCGATGCGGCCGCGCGTGACGTCGACGAAGCCCGCGATCATCTGCAGCGTGGTGGTCTTGCCGCAGCCGGACGGCCCGAGCAGCGACACGAATTCGCCTTGTTCGACCGACAGGTTGACGTCGGCGACGGCGGTGAGCTCGCCGAAGGTTTTCGTCAGATCCGTAAGCGTGAGAAACGACATGGGAAGCTCCGGGTTCGCACACCGCGTGGCCGGTGTACCGATGTGGCGGACTCTAGCCAGCCATATTTCGGCGCGTCAATTTCGAATTCTGATGAACGGGAGGAATTTCGGAAAAATTCCATTGACCGGAACAGTTGGTGAAATCGCAGGCGGATCGTTCCGTTGAATGAGGCGTGGCCGGGCCGCGAAATGCACGCGTCAATCCCGTGCACACCCGGATGCCCGTGGAATTTCGGCGGGACGACAATGGCGGCTACCGTATTCCGTTCAATGAAATCATCGAGGAGAGCCGGCATGCAGGAATCCCATTCGACCGGAACGTCGCCGGTCGCACGCGCGCCGCGCCCGGACGAGGACGCCGGCGATGCGGCCGGCGCACCGGGCACCGGCATGCTGCAGCGCGCGTTCGCGATCCTGCGCGCGCTGGCCGGCATGCAGCAGGACGGCGTGCGCGTCACGCATCTGGCAAAGGCCGTCGGCCTCACGCAGGGCACCGCGCACCGGATCCTGCAATCGCTGATCGCGGAAGGGATGGTCGAACAGGACGAGCAGTCGAAGCTGTACCGCCTGAGTGTCGATTTCTTCGCGCTCGCCGCGCAGGCCGGCAACCCGAGCAGCATGCGCACGTTGTGCCGTCCCGCGCTGCTGAGGCTGTGCGCAAGCCTCGGCGAGACCATCTTCCTGCTGGTGAAGAGCGGCTTCGACGCCGTGTGTCTCGACCTGTGCGAAGGGCCGTTTCCGATCCGTTCGTTTACCGGTGACATCGGCGGCCGCATCGCGCTCGGTGTCGGACAAGGCAGCCTTGCGATCCTCGCGTTCCTGCCGGAAGCCGAACGCGAGGAAGTGATCCGCTTCAACGTGCCGCGCATTCGCGGCTACGGCGTGCTCGACGAGGTGTACCTGCGTACCGAGATCGAACGCGTGCGGCAGCTCGGCTACGCGGGCCGCAACAGCGGCGTGCTCGACGGGATGGCCGGTGTTGCGGTGCCGATCCTCGATCGCACTGGCTATCCGGTCGGCGCGTTGAGCGTCGGCACGCTCGCGTCACGCCTCGGTGACGACCGGATGCCGATGGTCGTCGAACTGCTGCGGCGCCAGGCCGACGCGATCGGGCCACGTACCAATCCGTTCGATGCCGCGTTGCGGCGGCCGATGCACGGGCTGTCAGGGAAAACCGCATAGCCGCCTCGCGCGTCGCCGTTTCGTCAGCTTGCTTACGCAAGCCATTCACGTCCGATCAAAACGTACCGCGTCCAGCGGGCCTGCGTGCTTTCGTTTCCCTTGCGGGGTCGCGCGACCCCCGCTCATTTCCCCTCCATCGCCTCTCATTCGATTTTCAACTGCCGGCCAGTTGAACATTTCATTTCTTGATGTGATTGCGGCTGGATACCATCCAGCGACTGTCTATACAACCCGGTCGGGATGCATGGGCAGGACCAACAAAACACAACATCGATGAGCAGGTTTGGAGAGGAGATGACGGAGATGGTGCGAATGAAGGGTGGGAAGACGGGCGCCGCGACGGGCGCCGCGATCGCAATGCTACTCGCCGGCGCCGCGCACGCGCAGTCGACGGTGACGCTGTACGGGATCGTCGACGCGGGCGTGACCTACACGAACAACGCGAAGGGCCATTCGCTGTGGCAGTTCACGGGCGGCAACGAATCGGGGCCGCGCTGGGGCTTGATCGGCTCCGAGGATCTCGGCGGCGGCTTGAAGGCGAACTTCCGCCTCGAGAACGGCTTCAACGTCGCGAACGGCGCGCTCGGGCAGGGCGGCCGGATGTTCGGGCGTTCGGCGTGGGTCGGCCTGAGCGGCGCGAACTGGGGCGCGGTGACGCTCGGCCGCCAGTACAACTCGACGCAGGACATCCTCGGCTCGCTGCAGATGAGCAGCTTCCTCGCGCAGTACTCGACGCACCCGTTCGACAACGACGACATCAACAACACGTTCCGTCTCAACAACGCGGTGAAGTACGTGTCGCCGACGATCGCGGGCCTCCAGGCGAACCTCGTATACGGCTTCTCGAACTCGACCGGTTTCGCGAACGACAACAGCTGGAGCGCGGGCGTCACGTATGTGAACGGGCCGCTCAACGCGGGCGCCGCGTATGCGCGCGTGAACCATCCGGCGGTCAGCGCGAGCGGCGCAGTTGCTTCGGATAACTACTATCCGGCGTCGGCGTCGGCGTCGGCGTCGGTGTTCGGTGCGCGCCTCGGGAGCGCGATCCGCCAGCAGATCTGGGGGGCGGGCGGCAGCTACGCGATCGGGCCGGCAACGCTCGGCCTGCTGTACACGGGCTCGAACTTCGGCCAGGCGACGGGCGGCGCGCTGCGTTTCAACAACTACGAAGGCAGCCTGCGCTACATGGTCACGCCCGCGCTGATGGCGGCGGCCGGCTACACCTATACGCAGGTCGCGCGCGCCAGCGAAAGCGGCCATTACCACCAGGTATCGGCCGGCGTGCAGTACCTGCTGTCCAAGCGCACCGACGTGTACGTGAACGGCTTCTACCAGAAGGCGTCGTCGGGTGTCGGCCAGGCATGGATCGACGGCACCGACAGCGCGTCGACGACGACGTCGCAGGTGGCGGTGGTGGTCGGCATCCGCCAGAAGTTCTGATGTTCTGACGCACACGCGCGTCTTCCGGAGGAGGCACTCATGAAACTGAAACTGTTGCTGGCGGCGTTGCCGTTCGTCGGGATGTATGCGGGCGGCTCGCTCGCCGAGGCGCGTCCGCTGCTGTTCGGGCTGCCGTTCCTGCTCGTCTGGAACCTGGTCTGGATGGCGGCCACGGCCGCGATCCTCGCGATCCTGTTCCATCTCGACGAGCGCGATGAGCGCGATGAGCGAGACGCACGCGACGCGGCCCGCGCCGGCCGCTCGGGAGACGCGCGATGAACGCGTCGATCGTCATCATCGCGGCGTTCGCCGTGTTCGCGCTCGCCATCGGCGTGATGGCGCGCCGCGGCCGCAAGCTCACGCTCGAGCAGTGGGCGGTCGGCGGGCGCGGCTTCGGCTCGCTGCTCACGTTCCTGCTGATGGCCGGCGAGGCGTTCTCGACGTTCTCGTTCCTCGGCGCGAGCGGCTGGACCTACAGCAAGGGCGTGCCCGCGTTCTACATCCTGTCGTACGGCTGCCTCGCGTTCGTGATCGGCTACTGGATGTTGCCGGCGATCTGGCGTTATGCGAAGGCGCGCGGGCTCGTGTCGTTCGCCGACTACTTCGCGTCGAAGTACGACAGCCGCGCGATCGGCGTGCTGGTGTCGATCGTCGCGGTGTTCGCGATGGTGTCGCTGCTGATGATCCAGTTGCGCGGGCTCGGCGTGATCGTGTCGGAGATGTCGTACGGGCTGATTCCGCAGGCGGCCGCGATCTGGATCGCCGCGACGCTGATGGCCGTGTACATGGTCGTGTCGGGGATCCACGGCTCGGCGAGCATCGCGATCTTCAAGGACGTGCTGATCCTCGGAATCGCGATCTTCCTCGGCCTGTACCTGCCGATGCACTACTACGGCGGGCTCGGCGAGATGTTCGCGAAGATCGACGCCGCGCATCCCGAACTGCTGCGCATGCCGGAGCACGGCTTCAACCTGAGCTGGTACAACTCGACGATCCTGCTCACGTCGCTCGGCTACTACCTGTATCCGCACGGCTTCACCGCGATCTACGTCGCGAAGGACGAGCGCGCGCTGCGCCGCAACGTGATCCTGATGCCGCTGTACCAGGTGCTGATCGCGTTCCTGTTCCTCGTCGGCTTCGCGGCCGTGATGACCGTGCACGGGCTCGAAGGCGCACAGACCGATCTCGCTTTGCTGCGGCTCGTGAAGCAGACGTTCCCTGCGTGGTTCGTCGGCATCGTCGGCGGCACGGGGCTGCTCACCGCACTGGTGCCGGGGTCGCTGATCATGCTGAACGCATCGACGACGATCGCGCGCAACATCTACCGCGAAGGCTTCGCGCCGAACGCGACCGATCGCGAGGTGACGCGCGTCGCGCGCATCGCGCTGCCGATCTTCACGCTGGTGGTCGTCTACTTCGTGCTGCGCGGCGGCGCGACTTTCGTCACGCTCGCGATCTTCTCGTCGAGCCTGCTCACGCAGCTCGTGCCGATGCTCGCCTCGAGCTTCCTGAAGCGGCCGTTCGGCACGCGCGAAGGCGCGTTCGCGGGCATCGTCGCCGGCGCGATCGTGATCGCGATGACGAACTACTATGGCGTGACGCTCGCGTCGCTGTTCCCGGGCGCGTCGAACACGCTGACGTCGATCAACCCGGGGCTCGTCGCGCTCGCGGTGAACGCGGTGGTGTTCGTCGTGATCAGCGCGGTGCAGCGCAAGCTGAAGGCGCGGGTCGCCGCGCCGGTCGGTTCGGCGTGACGGTTTTTCGGGCATGACGCCGTCGCCGGGCCGCCGGGGTTTCGCCCGGCGGCCCGGCCGCTCGGCCACTCTCGGCCACTGGATGGCAGCAAGACCAATCGAACCACAACAGGACACGGAACAATGACTACCGAGGACAAGCGAGGGGGCATGCGAGAGGACGACCGCGAAGCGATCGACACGCTGATCGCGAACGGCTGCGTGATCACGATGGACCCGCAGCGGCGCGTGATCGAGAACGGCGCGGTCGCGGTCAAGGGCGAGCGCATCGTCGCCGTGGGCGGCACCGATGAACTGCAGGCGCGTTACCGTGCCGCGCGCACGATCGATGCGCGCCGCAAGGCCGTGCTGCCGGGCCTGATCGATGCGCATGCGCACGCGGGCCACGCGATGCTGCGCACGATCGGCGGCGCGGACGGCGATGCGTGGTCGGCCGCGGCCGAGACGATCTACACGCGCGCGTCCGACGAGGCGTTCTGGGAGGCCGAATCGCATCTCGCCGCGCTCGAACGCCTGAAGGCCGGCGTGACGACCGGCGTGTCGCTGCTCGGCGGCGGCAATTCGATCATGCGCGTCGACGATCCTGTCTACGCGCGACGCCATTGCGACGCGGTCGTGCGCACCGGTACGCGCTCGATCGTCGCGGTCGGCCCGTCGCGGCCGCCCGTGCCGCGTGCCTATACGCGCCACACGCCGGAGGGCAGCGACACGCGCGACATCGGTTTCGACACGATGTTCGACGTATGCGAGCGCATCGTCGACGAATGCCACGGCGATGCCGACGGCCGGATCCGCATCGCGCTCACGCTGCCCGTGTACGGGCCCGAACACGATCCCGAGCTTGCGCGGTACGAGCACGACTTTCGCGACCAGGCCGCACGCTACGGCGCGCTCGCACGCGAGCGCGGGCTGACGTTCACGCAGGACGGCCACCGCGCGGGCACGCTCGCGTTCGCGCATCGCGAGCTCGGCTTGCTCGGCCCGACGTCGTTCATGTCGCACAGCATCGACCTGACCGACGACGACATCGCGGCGTGCGTCGAGACGGGCACCGCGATCGTCCACAACCCGAGCGCGATCATGTCGATCATCGGGCGCTGCCCGGTGCCCGAGCTGATCGACGCGGGCGTGACGGTGGCGATCGCGTCGGACGGTGCGGCGCCCGATCGCGGCTACGACATGTTCCGTCACATGTGGCAGTGCATGCATTACCACCGCCGGCATTTCCGCGACCCGGACGTGCTGCCGCACGGCAAGGTGCTGGAGATGGTGACGATCGACGGGGCGAAGGCGCTGTCGATCGAGCACGAGGCCGGTTCGCTCGAAGCCGGCAAGCTCGCGGACCTCATCCTCGTCGACCTGTTCCGGCCGCACATGATGCCGATGAACATGCCCGTGTATCGCGTGACGTGCTTCGCGAACGCGGCCGACGTGTGCATGACGATGGTGGGCGGACGGGTGCTGATGGAGGATCGGCGCGTGTTGTCGGTCGACGAGAACGCGGTGCTCGAACGGGTGAACGAAGTCGCGGCAATCATGATCGAGCGCAGCGGGTTGCGTCATTTGCTCGACGAGCCGAAGACGCTGTGGGGGCGCAGCCGCTATTGAGCGGGCAGGTGGGCGTTGTCGTGCGGTGGCGGGCCGGCGTGGCCGGCCTGTTCGTTCGGCAACGCCGCTGAATCGTTGGCGATGCTCCGGTTGGCCGACTCCAGTGTGGTCGGAATAACGACCGCATGGAATCTGTGCCATCGAGAGCGATCGTTGGCCTACTTCGTTCGCGACCGATAGAGCGTCGGCCAGTCGCCTCCTTGAACGCCGCCACACGTTTTCTGCTGCGACACAGTCGACATCCGGAACGCATGGCCGTCCCAGATCCAGCTGGCCTGAAAGCCGCAATCGGCCAGCCCGCGTCCCTTGCCGAAGGTGGACAGCGTGCCGGTAGCCGGGTCGAAGTCCGGTTCGACCAGTGAAGGGTCTGAAAAGCTCCCTTCAGGAATCGGCAGCTTGACGGGCTCCGGTTTTCCGCCGCCGATACGCGGGGCGATGAACACATCCGACGAACCCTGGTAGGCGCCCATGATGCATGGAAGAAACACGAGCGCGTTGTGCTTGTCGAGTGCATACGCTGCTTCATGGAGATAGCGCGACGCATTCTCCTCGCAACTGCTGGCATCCCGGATTCGTTTCGCGCGCGCGATCAGGTGTTCTTCTTCTTGATCGGACAACTGCGACGTGATCTTCCGCTTCGGTACGACGGGCAGTGACGGAGCAGGTGTGACCTGCGACGCAGGGGCGGGCCCCTTGCGGATCAACGCGGTAGTTCCCCCGATGCGCCCTTGCCGGTCATCGATACGCAGCAGCGCGGCGACCATGCCATCGAGCGGAACATAAGCGCCTGCATCCTCGCCGAACTGAAGCTTCGTGCCGTTGCGAAGCCGTGAGACGAAGGCCGCCACGGCTGCCGGTCGCGTGGTCGACAAAGTCGCTATCCCGTCGTCGAATTTCTCGCTCCAGGCCGAGTTGTCCAGCCGCAGCGGCGCGTCGTCGACGCGCAGGTCATCGAGATTGATGCTGGTGTTGGTGGCGACGCTCAGCCGTACCGTGAGCGCGCCGTTCGGCCCGGCTGAGCGAATGAAGCGCAAGTCTGCGCCGGTCTCGCCACCGTTCGCGAGACCCTTCGCCTCGCAGGTCAAACCGTTGTCGCAGGCGACCAGCCATGACTTGTAGGTGTCGTAGCTGGGCGCGCCGGGTTCCCGGGCAGGCGCCGCGCTGGCGGCGAGCGACGTGGCCGCGGTGGCGAAAAGCGCGACGAGCGCCGTGCCCACCGCAATGGCGCGAGTCTTCATGTGCTTCCACGGAGTTGAGGATGACGTGAATCGTAACGCAAGCGATGCGCCGGAAATGAAAGCATCCCGGAGTGGTGCTGCCTGAGTCGACGCAAAGGTCGAATCGTTTTACACACGTGCGCCTGCCCATTTCTCGTTCCGGTTACGTCGCAAACTCCGGATACCGTTCGATTGATTACAACGCGCCGGCACGCCCGAGCCGGGGCCGGTTGTAACATGCGTGGTGGTGAATCGGAGCAACCCTGACGGAGCAAACACATGGAGCCGGTAGGTATCTATGCTTCTGTATCGATTGGCAGGACACAGTTGAGCCGATTCTATGCCGACTGGGGTGATGCGCTGATCGACGATGTTCGATGCATCCTGGGCATCAAGCCGGGGCTGCAGCCGGACAGTCAGGGCGGATTCGTGGATCCGGCAACCGGGTGGTATCACCATCCCGGCAACAAGCTGGTCATCCGCTATGACGCGGACACGGCGACGCTGTTCTATTTCTACCAGCTTGAATTGCGCGATCCGGACAGCATGGCCGGCGTTCCATCCTTTCAGGCATTCACCCGCATTGCTGGGTATCGGGACGAAGCCGATGCGGACTATGTCGCGTTCTCGCCGAGTGCGCCGAATTTCCTGAGCGACCGGCTCTGGCGTGTCTATCAATTCACGCATGACGGGCTGCGCACGATTGCGATCGATGCACTTCCGGGCGATCGACAACGCGAGATGGACAGGTTGTCCTGGCAATACTACTGGGGGCCGATCGAAGCGATGTTCCAGAGGGCGGACCGACGCGAGGACGTTTCCTATTTCAATCACTTCTTTCCGCAGCATTGCCTTGATCGGCAGCTTCTGTCCTTGCTGAATGTCGACATGCCTATCGACGATCCGCGAATGACGCCGGCGCCTTATCCGCGCGGTTACTGAAGGCGCGTCAATCGCACCGCGTCTCGATCTACCGCCTCAGCGCCGATAGATGAATTCCAGATCGGTCGATTCCCCGACCTTGAAATCGTACGTACCGACGCGCGTGAACCCTGCCTTCTCATAGAAGGCAATCGCCTTCGCGTTGCCGGACCACACGCCAAGCCATACCGGGCCGGGCCGCTCCGTTGCCAGATAGTCCAGCGCGGAGTCGAACAGGGCGCGTCCGGCGCCGGTTCCTTGCGTACCCCGCCGAAGGTAGATCTGATGGATCTCCCCCGAACCTTCTTCGACGTCCGGGTGCGGGAGCTTGCACGGCCCCGCGTGCGCATAGCCCACCAGCGTGCCGTCGTCGCTTTCAGCGACCCATGTGCGGCATTCGGGATCGTTGAGCTGGCCCGTGATCGTTTCTATCGAGTAGGTTCGAGCCTCGTACGCAGCCAGGTCGTTCGGCGGGTAGTCGATGCCGAACCCGTCCTGAAGAAAGGTTTCGCGGAACGTGTCGCGCTTCAATTCGGCAAGCGGGATGGCATCGGACAGGGTTGCAACGCGGATCAACATGAAGGATGGCTCGGTTCGTTGGTCGGGCAGACAGTTTAGCCCGGGTGACGTCGGGCTCGCGAGCATCCGGTCGACCCGCGTGTACGGCGTGTGAAAGGTTGGGGGGAGCCTGACCGTCTCGGCGATCCGCATCACACGCTCCGTGGCCATGTCGATGACGAAGACGGTGGTTGACCTTCGGCGGACATGCTAGGATTTTCCGCAAACAACCTCGGAGACTGCCATGCCGTTCATCTGCGAAAACGTTGAATGCCGCGCCGTACTCGCTCGCGGGCAGGTCAGGCCCCATCAGGAGGACGCGGGCTGGTGCTTCTACTGCCCGGACTGCAAAGCCAGGAACGAGTTGATGTACGTCGACACGGCCGGCGGTGCTGTCGAACTGATTCAGCCGGAGCGCGCGAGCCCGCCGCACAAGGTGGTGGCGACGGCTCGACCGCTTGAGGATGGCAAGTACGCAGCGCAGCTGAGCGTTCAGCGGGCGCTTGCCGTGAAGGGGACGTATGCGGCCGAGGAACACTGGGATCAGCTCGGTGTGTTCGGCGACGCGCAGGAAGCCGTCGAGCATGCGAGGTCTTTCGCGACCGACCTACTGCAGCGAGCGGCGTAGTCGATATCGTTCGGTTAACGAAGAAGAGGCGTGCGCATTCATGCGTGATGCCTCTTCGTGTTGTCCGCTTCGCGTCCGTCAGTTGTAGATATCGAACGAGAAATACTTCTTCGCGATCCGCTGGTACGTCCCGTCCTGGATCAGGCTCGCAAGCGCCTGGTTGATCTGCGTGCGCAGCGCGTCATCATCCTTGCGCACGCCGATCGCCGAACCCACGCCGAGCGTCTTCGGGTCGTGCAGCGGCGGCCCCGCGAATTCGAAGTTCGTGCCCTTCGCGGTTTTCAGGAAACCGAGGTCGGCCTGCACCGACGATTGCAGCGATGCATCGAGCCGTCCCGACAGCAGGTCCTGGTAGACGAGATCCTGCGTCTGGTACGTGCGGACGATCACGCCCTTCGGTTCCCAGTACGTGCGCGCGTAAGTCTCCTGCGTCGAACCCTGCTCGACGCCGACGCTCTTGCCCCGCAGCGATTCGGGCGTCGGCTGCAGGTTCGAGCCGCGCCGCGCGACGAGCCGGGGCGGAACGTTGTTGATCTTGTCGGTGAATGCGATCTGCGCGAGGCGTTTCTCGGTCACGCTCATCGACGACAGCACGCCGTCGAACTTGCGCGCCTTCAGCGCCGGGATCATCCCGTCGAACGCGTTCTCGACCCACACGCAGCGCACCTTCATCCGTTCGCAGATCGCATTGCCGAGATCGATGTCGAAACCGACGAGCTTGCCGTCGGGCGCGAGCGATTCGAACGGCGCATAACTGGGGTCGACGCCGAGGCGCAGGACTGCCGGGTCCTTCGCGGCGGCGGCGCCTGCCGTCAGCGCGAGCGCAATGGCGAGAACGAGCTTTTTCATGATTGTCTCCAATACCGGTCGATGTTGTATGTGGTGAAGCGAACTGGCGGCCGACAGGCGTGACTGCCCGCGCCCGGCCACGCGCGGGCGGCTGGACGCTTTGCCGGAAGCGGCCGGCGAAGCGTCCGGATTCGAAAGGGGGCTTTAGCGGGCGGCGCCGGTGAGGCGCGCCATGCTGTGCCGGTAGCCGGCGGGCGAGAACGCGGCGTTCAGCGCGGCCATCGCGACGATCACGCCGAGATGCATCCACCAGGCGGTCGCGAAGCCGCCGCCCGCGTCGCGCAGCCAGCCGATCAGCCAGGGGCTCGCCGCGACGGTCAGGAAGCCGATGCCCTGCACGAACGCGGCGAGCGCGCCCGCGAGCCGCGCATCGGGCAGGTGGTCGAGCGTGACGATCAGGCTCATCGAGAAGAAGCCGCCGAGACCGAGGCCGACGCATGCGACCCAGAACCACGGCGCGAACATGGGCAGCGTCGCGAACCCGGCGAAGCCGGCCGCCTGCAGCGCGAGCGTGAGCCACAGCACGGCGCGGCGGTCGGGCGAACCTTTGGCGAGCAGCGGCATCGCGAGCGCGCCGGTCGCCTGGAACAGCGCCATCCACGCGAGCAGGTTGCCGCTCGCTTGCGGGCTCATGCCGATGCTGCGGTAGAACGCGGGCAGCCATGCGACGAGGCTGGCGTAGCCGCTGTTGCTGAGCCCGAAGAACAGCGCGAGCTGCCACGCGCGCGGAATGCGGGCGAACGCGGTGAGCGGCGCTGTCGCGGCCGTCGCGTGCACGGCGTCGCGCGGTGCTTTTGCACGCCACAGCGCGAGCGTGACGAGCGCGGGCACGGCCCACACGGCGAGCGCGAGATGCCAGCCGCCGTGCGCGGCGAGCCACGGGCTCGCGACCGCGCCGAATGCCCCGCCGCCGACCAGCGCGGCCGAATAGAGGCCCATCGCGAGCGACAGCCGGCCGGCGAACCAGCGCTTCGCGAGGCCGGGCACGAGCGCCTGGACCACGGCGACGCCGGCGCCCGCGACGATGGCGGTCGCGATCAGGCCGGCGTTGCCGTCCGTCCACAGGCGCGCCGTGCAGCCTGCCGCGATCAGCGCCAGCGCGACGGTCAGCGCGCGCTGCTCGCCGACGCGTCGCGCGAGCCCGACACCGACTCCGGCGACGACCCCCATCAGCACGAACGGCAGCGTGGTCAGCAGCGCGGCCGCGCGAAAGCCGAGGCCGGTGTCGGCGCGCACGACGTCGAGCACGGAGCCGAACGCGGTCAGGAACGGACGCAGGTTGAGGCCGGCCAGCACCAGCAGCGCGAGCGCGCCATAGGACACGGAAGCCGCATGCGGGCGGCGGACAGCTTGCGCGGTGCCGGGGTCGGACATCGGGATGCTCCAGGGAGGGGCCGGTGGCCCTGTGATGCGATGCCGAAAGGGTAAGCGCGCGCTACGCCAGGTGAAAATTAAATATTCGACTGGGAATCAGTGCGGAATGCGATGGCCAGGCGGAGTGGGCTTGCCGTCGGTCATCGAGGCTCGATTGGCTTTGGCGTTGGAGGTGTTGCCCGTCAGAACCCGGGATCGCTGCCTCGAGGCTGACAATCGACGCGCCGATAGTGACGGCGCGTCGCACAATCAAGGAGATTCGTCGTTTGTTGAAGAGGGCGATTGTTACGCGAATCGCTAAATTTCGTATTTCTCGCGGGCCGCGACAAGCGCCCGAATGCGCGCGCGATCGTCCGCCGTCTCCGGCGTAAAGATCACGAGCGTCTGGTCGGGCCGGCCGCTCACGGCGAACGCCGAGTATTCGAGCGCGATTCGCCCGACGGCAGGATGGTGGATCTCCTTGGTCCCTTCCTCGTGCGAGCGGATATCGTGGTCGCGCCACAGCGCGTCGAACTCGGCGCTCGTCGCGCGCATCTCGTCCACGAATGCCTGCACGGCCTGCGTCGCGCCGCCGCGCGCGACGTCGGCGCGAAACGCGCCCACCGCGAACTGCGCGACGCGTGCCCAATTCGCTTGCACGCCGCGCACGTGCGGATCGACGAAGATGAGCCGTAGGATGTTGCGCCGTTCCGGCGATAGCGTCGCGTAGTCGGTCAGCGTCGCGGCCGCCGCGTTGTTCCACGCGACGACGTCCCACGTCGCCGAGCGCACGATCGCGGGGCTCGCATCGAGCGAATCGAGCACGTGCTGCACGCGCGGCGACACGTGGTCAGTCGCGTGATAGCGCACCTCCGGCGGATGGCCGACACCGATCAGGAACAGGTGCTCGCGTTCGGCGTCGTTCAGCAGCAGCGCGCGGGCGAGCCGGTCGAGCACGTCGGCCGACGGTGCGCCGCCGCGCCCCTGTTCGAGCCACGTGTACCACGCGGCACTCACGTGCGCGCGCTGTGCGACTTCCTCGCGCCGCAGGCCCGGCGTGCGGCGCCGCGTGGCCGGCAGCCCGAGCGCGGCGGGGTCGAGTTTCTCGCGGCGGTCCCGCAGGTACGCGCCGAGCAGGTTGTCGGGGGCGTCAGCCATATCCTGTTAGTTCGTTTACCGGTAAACCGTCACGACTTCACCGCGAGCGGCCGTCGACAGATAGTAAGCCTCCATGCCATCCGGAGGTACTGAACATGCGTGTCTTTGTTACTGGAGCGTCGGGATTCGTCGGCTCTGCCGTGGTTGCCGAACTCGTGGCCGCCGG
Organism: Burkholderia sp. ZZQ-2; assembly: GCF_050768715.1. Taxonomy (NCBI): domain Bacteria; kingdom Pseudomonadati; phylum Pseudomonadota; class Betaproteobacteria; order Burkholderiales; family Burkholderiaceae; genus Burkholderia; species Burkholderia sp. ZZQ-2. The sequence goes on from NZ_LDVA01000243.1 coordinate 16,978, forward strand.
GCACTCGGTGCTCGGTCTCGCGCGGTCCGACGCGGCGGCCGCGTCGGTTGCGGCGGCGGGGGCCGACGTCCATCGCGGGTCGCTGGAGGATCTCGACAGCCTCACGCGCGGCGCCGAAGCCGCCGATGCGGTGATCCACACGGGATTCAATCACGACTTCTCGCGCTTCGCGCAGAACTGCGAACTCGACCGTCGCGCAATCGAGACGATCGGCGCGGCACTCGCGGGCTCGGCGCGGCCGCTGGTCGTCACGTCGGGCCTCGCGCTCGTCGCGCCAGGGCGTGCGGCGACGGAAGACGATCCGCACGTGCCGGTGTCGTCGGTCTATCCGCGCGCGTCGGAAGCGGCAGCGGTCGCCCTGGAGGCGAGCGGCGTGCACGCATCGGTCGTGCGTCTGCCGCCGTCGGTGCACGGCGACGGCGATCACGCCTTCGTGCCGCGCCTGATCGCGTTCGCGAGGGAGAAGGGGGTATCGGCCTTTGTCGGCGATGGCGGCAACCGCTGGCCTGCCGTGCACCGGCTCGATGCGGCGCGCGTGTACCGGCTCGCGGTCGAACGCGGCACGGCCGGCGCGCGTTATCACGCGGTCGACGATACGGGCGTGCCGTTCCGCGACATCGCGGACGTGATCGGCCGGCGGCTCGACGTGCCGGTCGTCGCGAAAACGGCGGCCGAAGCCGGCGAGCACTTCGGCTGGTTCGCGATGTTCGCGGGGATGGATGCGCCGGCAACGAGCGAGCGCACGCGCGCATCGCTCGGCTGGGCACCGACGCAGCCGGGGCTGTTGGCCGATATCGACCGGCCGCAGTATTTCGAAGGCTGAGCCGGCGGCGGGTGCGGCCGTTTGCAACGGCCGCACTCGCCGCCCGCGTGACCCCTTTCAGACCGCGACGACGATCTTCCCGGCCTGCACGCCGGCTTCCCCGTATCGATGCGCGTGCACGATGTCGTCGAACGCGAACGTGCGATCGATCAGCGGCTTCAGCTTGCGCGGCCGCCCGCCGGGTCGCGCATCATTCGACCGGATGCAGATCCTGAAGCAGTGTCGGCACGAGCTCCGACACGGTCGGATGGATGTGCATCGCGCGGCTGATCGTCGTGTACGGCGCGCCCGCGGCCATTACGTCGAGCATCCCGTGCACGACTTCGTCGCCCGTCACGCCGAGGATCGTCGCGCCGAGGATCGCATGATTGTCCGCGTCGACGATCACCTTCATGAACCCCAGGCTTTCGCCTTTTTCCACCGCGCGGCCGACGCGTGTCATCGGGCGCGTGCCGACGAGCAGCCGGCGGCCCGTCTGCTTCGCTTCCGCGAGCGTCATGCCGACGCGGCCGAGCGGCGGATCGACATACATCGCGTATGCCGTGATGCGGTCGGACACCTTGCGCGGGTCGTTATCGAGCAGGTTGGCCGCGACGATCTCGTAGTCGTTGTATGCGGTATGCGTGAACGCGCCGCGCCCGTTGCAGTCGCCGAGCGCCCAGATGCCGGGCACGTTCGTGCGCAACTGCTCGTCGACTTCGATATAACCGCGTGCATCGGTCGCGACGCCCGCACGGTCGAGCCCGAGATCGTCGGTATTCGGCACGCGTCCGACCGCGAGCAGCAGGTGCGAGCCCGCGACCTCGCGGCCGCCGCCCGCGCAGTCGAGGCCGACCGCGATGCCGTCGCCGTCGCGCCGTGCGCTCAGGCAGGTCGCATCGAGCTGCACGTCGATCCCTTCGCCTTCGAGGATCTCGCGCACGGCCTGCGACACGTCCTCGTCCTCGCGGCGGATCAGGCGCGGGCCCTTCTCGACGATCGTGACCCGCGACCCGAAGCGGCGATACATCTGGCCGAATTCGAGCCCGACGTAGCTGCCGCCGACGATCACGAGGTGCGCGGGCAGGAAGTCGACGTCCATCATCGTCGAGTTGGTCAGGTACGGCACCGTGTCGAGGCCCGGCATCGCGGGCACCTGCGCGCGCCCGCCGACGTTGATGAAGATGCGCTCCGCCTCGAGCAGCGCGTCGCCCACGCGCACCGCATCGGCGCGCTCGAAGCGGGCATGACCCTGAAACACGGTGGTGTTCGCGAGTCCGCGCACCCATTGCTCGACGCCGTGGTTCGAGCGGCCGGAGATCTGGTCCTTGCGCGCCTTCACGGCTTTCATGTCGACGGTGACGGGGCCGCCGACCGACACGCCGTATTCGCCGGCCCGCCGCGCGAGGTGCGCGGCGTACGCGCTCGCGATCAGCGTCTTGGTCGGGATGCAGCCGGTGTTCACGCAGGTGCCGCCGAAGCGGCCGCGCTCGATGATCGCGACCTTCATTCCGGCGGCGGACAGCCGCGCGGCGAGTGGCGGCCCGGCTTGCCCGGTGCCGATGACGATCGCGTCGAAGTGTTGCGTCATGACGTCCTCCTGTGCGGGTGCAGCGAGGGAACGCGTGCGGGCGAGCCGCGTGCGAGGCCGGCGCACGGTCGCGCGACGGCGAGCGCCTATGGTAGTCCTGTTGGCGTGCGCTCGCGAGCGCCGGCGGGGCGGAGGCGGCGACGCGTGCCCGGGCCCGGCCGTGCCCGCGCCGGCCGGTGTGCGATGCAAGCGGTCGCGACGCGTTGCGCCGGCCGCGTCAGTCCTTGCGTTGCCACTGACCGAACGACACCGGCCGGTGCGCGTCGGCGCGCGTGACGGTGACGTGGTCAGGCTGGTCGTCGAGCGGAAACGATTCGGTGACGATCCGGTTCGAAAATACCCAGCCATGCGTGTGCGGGTCGTAGCGGAACGTCACGTAGTCGGTCCAGTGCTGTCCGCACGCGACGAAGTTCTGCACGGTGAAATAGCGGCCTTTCACCGCGAAGCCGTTGTCGGCGGCATCATCGGGATCGAACGGATCGCACTGGCCGCCTTCGTTCGCGCGCAGCACGACCTGGTCGTTGCGCGCGGCGAGCCGGAACGCGTGGTCGGCCTGCTCCTCGAAGATCAGCAGCGGGCGCGGCGACGGCTGCTCGCGCGTATCGACCGCCCGGTGCACGACGACGAGGAAGCTGTGCCGTCCGTTGTCGAGATCCGGCCCGGCTTGCGCGAGCAGCGGCTGGTAGCCGGCCGGCAACTGCGCGGCGATCGACTTCGGCAGGTCGCCGGCGCGGGCGCCGGGCGAAAGCACGGCGAGCAGCGGGGCGAGCACGATGGGCAGGTGGAAAACGCGCATGACGGGGTGTCCGGTCGAAAAGAGGAAGAGGGTGGCCGATCGCGCGGGGCGACAACTCCCGCCCGCGAAACGCGGTGCCCGGCACCGGATTGAACGCGACGGGCGGCGCGGATCTCGATCATGGCGGGCGGCGCGACTGACGGGAAAGAGGGCCAGCATAGCAGCGCAAGGCGGCTTTCGGCCATGCGCGAAGCGTGCCAGAATCGGCGGCTCGACCGTCGGACACGACACGCAGGCGCCGGCGCTTCGGCGTCGCTCACCAAGGAGATTTCGATGACCGCATCGGCTGCCGTACTCGCCATCCTGGCTGCGCTGTTTCTCGGCGCGATGATTCCGGGCCCGAGCTTCGTGCTGGTTGCCCGCAATGCGATCGGGCTGTCGCGCCGCGACGGGCTGGCCACCGCGCTCGGCATGGGCATCGGCGGCATCGTGTTCGGCGGCGTCGCGCTGGCCGGGCTCTACACGCTGCTGCAGGCCGTCGAATGGCTGTACGTGGGCCTCAAGGTGGCGGGCGGCGCGTACCTGATCTACATGGCGTCGAAGATCTGGCGCGGCGCCGACCGGCCGATCGCGATGGACGATCCGCAGGCGATGGGCGGCGGCAGCGCGCGCAAGTCGTTCTGGACGGGCCTCACGACCCAGCTCAGCAACCCGAAGACGGCGATCTGGTACGGCAGCATCTTCGCGGCGCTGCTCCCGCAGCATCCGCCGCTGTGGTGCTATCTGGCGCTGCCGCCGCTCGTGTTCGGCGTCGAGTTCGGCTGGTACACGATCGTCGCGCTGTGTTTCTCCACGCGCCGGCCGCGCGAGCTCTACCTGCGCGCGAAGAAGTGGGTCGACCGCGTCGCGGCCGGCGCGATCACGCTGCTCGGGCTGCGGCTGATCCTGAACGCGCCGAAAGCGGGAATCTGAGCGCTTCCATTCCTGTTCTGCATCGCACGGCGGCCGGCCATTCCAGCGGCCGGCCGCCGGCGCGCGCCGCGCTTCGGCATCAGGCTTCGCTGAACCGCTCCAGCAGCGCCGCGAACCGCGCGTCGTCGGGAAACACCTTCACTTCATAACGCACCGGCCGATGCCCGGTGGCCGTCATCAGGTCGCCGCACGTGTTCAGCAGCTCGGCCATCGGTACGTAGGCCGACTGTCCGGTCGACTCGCGATGGAGCGCGACGATATCCGTCTCGGGCAGCAGCGTGTGCACGCCGTCGCTCCATACGCCGACGCTGAACAGGCTGCCGTCCTGGCGCTTGTACACCGAGTAGGTCGCCACGAAAACGTCGGTGCCGTCGCGTTCATGCACGTCGTCGAGGAGCATCCGCTGATCCTGGTAGTCGCCCGCGAGCTCGCCGATGCGCAGCGCGGCCAGCTTCGTTTCGAGCCCTTCCGGCACGAAACGCCGCCACGCGGTGCCGTCCCAGCGCAGCATCAGCGGCGGCAGCGGGCGCGGCTGCGCCTGCGCCTGTTCGGCGAGGTCGACCATGGCGGCGAGCCCGGCCGGATTGCGGTCGCCGGTGAGCAGCAGCACCGCGCGGTTCGGTGCCATCACGACCGGCGCGCCGGCGATCGGCTGCCGGTGGAGCAGGTCGGTCAGCAGCAACCGCGCCGCGTCGTAGTAATCGTTGAATTGCGACAGGAACACCCCGTTCGGTAGCGCGGCCCACGGCGCCGACGATTCGGCCCGCAGGTTGTCGATCGCGATCTCGCATGCGTCGTCGAACGAGACGCCCCATTTGTCGAGCGTCGAGGTCGGCAGGCGCGCGATGTTGAACTCGCCGTCGTACGCGATGCCGATTTCGATGTTCTCGCACAGCGGCCGGAATGCGAGTTCCGTTACGCCGGGCTGCCCGGCCAGTTGCAGCGCGGCCACGCCGCGCTCGGTCGCGCTGCGGATTATGGGCCGCAGCTGCGCGCGTGCGGCGGCGAAATCCTCGGGGATCTCGTGCTGCATCATCGCGTTCGCCTGCCGTTTCAGCACGGTGTCGCGCTCGGACGGCTTCGCGGCCGCGTAGTCGCGGAACAGGTTGTGCAGGTTGATGATGGTCGACGGAGCATCCGACTGGACGAGACAGCCCTTCTCGTCCTCGTGGTGCCAGGTGCGCGTGTCGCCCGATGCGCGCAGCGTGGCGATCAGGCGTTCGGCGAAGGCCTGCGGGGTCGGCGGTTTGCCGAAACGGTCGCGCAGGCGCGTGACGAGGTTGGCAAGCATCGTGTGCGGTCGGGCCGGGCCCGTTTGTTGTTCGTTGTGGGTCGGTGGCACCCGGTCTCGGGGGCGCAGCCCGCGGCCGGCACGCGTGGCCCGACGGGTGCTGCGATGGTAGCGCAACGCGGCGGGTATCGGCGGCCCGAATTCGCAACCGGCGGGCGACGCGGCGGCGGGCAAGGGCGGCAGAACCGTCGCCGCGGCAACCCCCGGCCGCCCGCCAAGCCTTGTGTGGCGGGCGTTCGCGAGTGCCGCACGCGCCACCGGGGGGCGGCGCTTCCCCGATTCTGGCGGTCGACCTCCCGGCGACGTGTAAACTGCTGCTTTTTTGACGGTTTGCAGCATGGTGCAAGCACCTCCGCGCCCGGCGCTGAGCGGCCCGGCGCTCGTCCGGCTGCTCGCGCGCCTGGCCGATGCCGACGTCGCGGAATCCCGGCAGACGCTGTCCGACCGGCTGAGCCAGTGGCTCGGCTGGACCGACGCGATCACGCTGTCGTCCGCGCTGAATGCGAGCCCGCCCGGCGTCGCGGCCGGCGTGCGCGGCTACGATGCCGAGCGCGACTGCGCGCGCGTGCGCCACGAGCTCGCGCAGGCGATCACGGCCACCAACCGGCCGCGTGCGCGGCGCCGGCCCGGCGATCCGCCGCCGCCGGCCGCCGACACGGCCGATTTCGCGGACTTCCGCCAGCGTTACCTGTCCCTG
>NZ_LDVA01000244.1:0-17514 GCF_050768715.1 Burkholderia sp. ZZQ-2
AGAGCGGCATCTTCATCCGGTTCACGGCTTCCTCGATGTCGTCGAGTTCGTCGAGCAGCTGCACGCGCTCCTCGGCCGTGTGCTCGCCGAGCGCGCGGCGCTCGAGCGCGATCAGCGCGCCGTACCAGCGATAGATGCGCGAGCGCACGCGCCAGCCGTACAGCGACGGCACGAGCCGCAGCCCGGGGATCAGCACAATGATCAGCGGCACGACCACGACGAGCAGCCGGTCGACGAGGCTCGCGACCCAGAACGGCAGCCGCCGGTACAGGAAGGTCTTGCCGGATTTGTAGTAGCGCGCGGCGTCGTCGGACAGCGGGAAGCCGCGCGTGACGGACGACGGGAATTCGCCCGCGTGCTGCAGGATCGTCGCGTGGCCGTGCACCTCGCGCGCCGCCTCGATCAGCAGGTCGGACAGCGCGGGGTGCAGCGAGTCGCGTGCGACCAGCTCGATGGTCGGCGCGACCGTGTGGATGTCGGTGGGCGGCAGGTTGCGGCCGAGATCGTAGACGCCCATCGGCAGCGTGATCGCGGTCAGGTACGGGAAGCGCCGCGCGTACGCCTCGGCCTGGGTGAACGAATACACGTGCACGCCCGGTGCGCGGAACAGCTTCGCCATCACCGGGATCTGCGTCGAGTCGCCGGACAGGAATGCCGCGTCGATCTTGCCGTCGAGCAGCGCGGTGGCCGCATCCTCGCCGGCGGTCGGCAGCAGTTCGGTCGACCCGCCCGGCACGATGCCGTTCATCTTCAGCAGCGCGAGGCTCAGTTCGCGCGCGCCGCTGCCTTCCGCGCCGAGCGCGAGCCGCTTGCCCTTGAAGTCGGACAGGCGCGCGACGACCGGGCCGCGGTACATGATCGCGAGCGGCACGTAGCCGATGCTGCCGAGCGACACGAGGTGTTCGTCGCGCTCCTTCGGGCCGATGCCGCTCTGCACGAAGCCGACGTCGACCGGCGCGTTCGGGTTCGACAGCCGCGCGAGGTTCTGGGCGGACCCTTCGGACGACTGGACGTCGAGCGTGACGCCGTTCTTCGCGAGGATCGTCTTGTATTTCTGCGCGGCGTTCCAGTACGTGCTGCCGGGCGGCCCGGACGAGATCACGAGCGTGGACGGCGGGGCCGGCTGGATCAGCTTGACCGCGAGCCAGACGGCCGTGGCAGCGAGCAGCACGGTGGGGCCGATCGACAGCGCGAGGTCGCGCCACGACACCGCGACGAAGCGGGCGAGGATGCGGCGAGGCGGGCGGGGGCGGGCTGGCTTCATGGGGGGCGGCGGATGACGCTGGCGTGACGTATCGGTGACGGTCGGCGCGGACGATGCGGATTCTCGCGGCGATGGTACCCGGTTTAGCGGTGCGTGCGCGAGTGCGGCGCGGCGGCGCGACGACAGCGGCGGGGGCCGCCGCGTCAAAAGCTTTGCGCTTCCGCGGGCGCTGGATTACATTGTGCGACGCAGCCGCGCCCGATTCGCGCGCGACCCGGCACGCAATGAGACCGGGCGCGTCCGGCCGGCGGCTGTCCGGCCCGGCCGGCCCGCTCTCGCGTGCGCCGTCCGCCAGCCCGTCTTGCCTCTCTCGTATCGCCGTGGAAAACACCGGCTGTCCCGCCCGTTCGCGCGCGGGCCGGCTGTTTTTGGGGGTATCCGGCCGTACTGTGCACGGCCGTTCCGGAGTGATAAGGAGATAGCATGAAGTCGATCGTGTTGAGAGCGTTGGGTGTCGCCGCCGTGGCGGCCTGTCTGTCGGGCAGCGTGTATGCGCAGTCGAGCGATGCGGCGGCAACGGAAGCGCCCGCGGCAGCGACCAGCGCGCCGAAGGCCGCCGCGAAAACCGCGAAGAAGGCGAACCGCAAGCTCGGCTATACGGTGCGCAAGGCGATTTCGAAGGAATCGGGCGTCAACGTGTCGAACCTCGTCGTGCGTTCGAAGGGCGGCGCGATCACGCTGGAAGGCACGATGCCGGCCCAGGACCAGATCGACAAGGCCGAAGCCGCAGCCAAGGGCGTGGCGGGCGTGACGTCGGTCACGAACAAGCTGACGGTTCAGCAGCAGTGATGCCGGGCGGCGGCGCGCGAGCGCCGCGTGCGCCCGTTTCCAGGCGGGCCCCGGCATGCCGGGGCCCGTTTGCGCTTGAGAGGCCGCAAGCCGCATGAAGCGGCGGCGGACCGATAACGATATCGAGAGGGCGGCGATGACGAGGCTCGGGTGGGGCAGGCGGATGGTTTTCGGCGCGGCGCTGGCCGCGATCGCGCTACTCGGCGCCTGCAACGGCGACGAATCGGCCGAGCGCAACCGGTTGCCCGGTTTCGTGTCCGGCAGCGTGCGCACGACAGCCTATGACGGCGCGAGCGACGACCTGCTGACGGCCGGCCTCGGCAAGACGGGCCTCGGCTCGGCCACCGCGCCGGGCTTCGCGAACGCCGCCCGGCCGACGGGCGCCGAGCTGCGCCGCCTCGCGATCTGGTCGAACTACCGCGCGCTCGTCGACATGAGCGCGAACGGCGGCTACGGCCGCTTCTGGGGGCCGAACGTCGATCTCGACGGCAACGCCACGCTCGGCGAAGGCAAGATCCCCGGCACCGAATATCTCGCGTACTCCGACGACGGCAGCGGCAGCAAGAACGTGACGCTGCTCGTGCAGGTGCCCGCCAGCTTCAATCCCGCGCAGCCGTGCATCGTCACCGCGACGTCGTCGGGCTCGCGCGGCGTGTACGGCGCGATTTCCGCAGCCGGCGAATGGGCGCTCAAGCGCGGCTGCGCGGTTGCCTACAACGACAAGGGCGGCGGCAACGGCGCGCACGAACTCATGTCGGACACCGTCACGCTGATCGACGGCACGCTCGCCAACGCGGTGCTGGCCGGCACCGCGAGCCTGTTCACCGCGAACGTGACGAGCGGCGATCTCGCCACCTTCAATTCCCGCTTCCCGAACCGCTATGCGTTCAAGCACGCGCATTCGCAGCAGAATCCCGAGCAGGACTGGGGGCGCGTGACGCTGCAGTCGGTCGAGTTCGCGTACTGGGCGCTCAACGAGCAGTTCGGCCCGCTGATCGACAGCTCGCATCACGGCGTGCGCTATCGTGCGGGCGACATCACGACGATCGCCGCGTCGGTCAGCAACGGCGGCGGCGCGTCGCTCGCGGCGGCCGAGCAGGACAATCGCGGCTGGATCACCGCGGTCGTGGTCGGCGAGCCGCAAATCAACGTGCGGATGGCGCCGAACGCGGTCGTGCGCTCGGGCGGCCAGCCGGTGCCGTCGTTCGGCCGGCCGCTGGCCGACTACGCGACCCTCGCGAACCTGCTTCAGCCGTGCGCGGCCGCGTCGGCGTCGCTTGCCGGTGCGCCGTACCTGAGCGCGCTGCCGGCGGCGACCACGCAGTCGATCCGCACGCAGCGCTGCGCGACGCTCGCCGCGGCCGGGCTGGTGTCGGGGGCCGATACGCAAAGCCAGGCCGCCGACGCGCTCGCGCAGCTCCACGCGGCCGGCTATCTTGCCGATTCCGACCTGCTGCAAGCGCCGATGTGGGATTCGCAGGCGATTCCGGCGATCGCCGTCACGTATGCGAACGCGTACACGCGCTCGCGCGTCACCGACAACCTGTGCAATTTCAGCTTCGCGACGACGAACCCGGCGACGGGCGCCGTCGCCGCGCCGGCCACGTCGCCGATGCCGGCCGTCTTCGGCGTCGGCAACGGCGTGCCGCCGACGGCCGGCATCGACCTCGTGTTCAACACGGGCGCGGGTATCGACCACCGGCTCGCGACACCCGATGCGAGCTTCGCGGGCGCACTGTGCCTGCGCCGGCTCTGGACGAACGGGATGCTCGGGATGCCCGCGAACGTCGATGCGGTGCGCGTGAACGCGAACCTGCAGGGCAAGCCGGCGATCATCGTCCAGGGCCGCAGCGATGCGCTGGTGCCCGTGAACCACGCATCGCGCGCGTACGTCGCGCAGAACGGCATCAGCGAAGGCGGGCGCAGCCGGCTCGTGTTCTACGAGGTGACGAACGGCCAGCACTTCGACGCGTTCCTGCCGGTGCCGGGCTTCGACACGCGCTTCGTGCCGGTTCACTACTACAACCTGCAGGCGCTGAACCTGATGTGGCGGCACCTGAAGAACGGTGCGCCGCTGCCGCCGTCGCAGGTGATCCGCACGGTGCCGCGCGGCGGCACGCCGGGCGCCGCGCCCGCGCTGACGAGCGCGAACCTGCCGTCGATCTCGGCCGCGCCGGGGGCGAACGCGATCACGACCGGTGCCGGCACGATCGACGTGCCGCTCTGACGGCGCCCGCCGCGCCGCCCGCACGAAGCCGGACAGCCGTCCGGCTTTTTCCTTTGTGCGAATGGAATCGGTCCCGGATTGGCTTTTGTCCGAATGGCGAGCGCTGTAACAAATTCTTACTTTACGGCGGTAAATCAGAACCCTAATATGCGCCGGTATTTTCACTTAATTTAATAAATTACAGATACGAAGATATTCCTTTCCGTTTAGTTAATCGATCCTTTCGATTTTGTTAAATCGGCTAGAGTCGCGGTTGATCGCCATTCTGCGATTAATCGGTATCTCGCCGAGGGGGATCGTTCGTCTGTTCCAAGCGAGGCGCCCTTGTCGGGCGGGCCTTGCGGGGTGTGTTTTTGCCGTCGATTTTGTGTGCATGCAAATTCGCGCAATGAATTCGTATTGCTGTGGATTATTGAATTGCCGTTTGCAATGGAATTGATTCCGTTGTGCGGTTGCAAAAAAACATGGGTGGGGTAAATCGTGCCGATCGGTATTCGCCGATCCGGTAAAAAACTCGGAGTGCGTCGCATAACGAATGCATTCCTGGTGCGGAGCGCCGGCGCAAATGATCCTTTGCGACCGGCGGTATTTATCGTTCTGTTCGAGAGGCAATAATGACGACACGGAAGTCCTTGAAAGACGGTTTCGCGCTATTCGGAACGACACTGAGCGTGCCGCTCGCCGCAGCCGCGGCCGCGGCGCTGCTCGTCACGGGGTGCGGCGGCGACGACGGGCCGAGCCCGGCTGCTTCGGCCGCCGCCGCGGCCGCGACGTCGGCCGGCGCCAGCACGTCGGCCAACACCAACGCAACGGCCGCAGCGGCCGACCAGCCGTACGTCGACAACGACGTGTACGGCACCGGGCCGAACGACGCGGTCACGGATTCCACGGAAGGGGCGGCCGTCGTCCACCGTTCGGTCACGATCGGCGGCAAGACCATCAAGTACACGGCCACCACGGGCCACCTGACGACCATCGACCCGGTCACCTCGGCGCCGAACGCGAAGATGTTCTACGTCGCGTACACGCAGGACAATCCGGACCCGTCGAAGCCGCGCCCGGTCACGTTCTTCTACAACGGCGGCCCCGGCTCGTCGTCGGTCTACCTGCTGCTCGGCTCGTACGGGCCGAAGCGCCTGCAGTCGTCGTTTCCGAACTTCACGCCGCCCGCGCCGTACAAGCTGCTCGACAACCCGGACAGCCTGCTCGACCGTACCGACCTCGTGTTCATCAACCCGGTCGGCACCGGTTATTCGACGGCGATCGCCCCGGCGAAGAACAAGGACTTCTGGGGCACCGACCAGGACGCCCGCTCGATCGACCGCTTCATCCAGCGCTACCTGACCAAGTATTCGCGCTGGAATTCGCCGAAATTCCTGTACGGCGAGTCGTACGGCACCGCGCGCAGCGCGGTCGTGTCGTGGGTGCTGCACGAGGACGGCATCGACCTGAACGGGATCACGCTGCAGTCGTCGATCCTCGACTACGCGAATGCGTTGTCCGCGCCGGGCACGTTCCCGACGCTCGCGGCCGACGCGTTCTACTGGAAGAAGACGACGCTCAACCCGACGCCGACCGATCTCGACGCGTACATGGTCCAGGCCCGCAACTACGCGGACAACACGCTCGCGCCGCTCGCGCAGAAGCCGAACCCGCAGGACGGCGGCTTCGTGAACGTGCGGCTGAACCTGAACCTGCAGACCGCGCAGCAGATGGGCGCGTACATCGGCACGGACCCCACGTCGCTGATCCAGACGTTCGGCAACCCGGCCGCGCTCGGCAACGTGCCGTCGTCGGACGACAACCCGCCGTACACGTTCTTCCTGACGCTCGTGCCGGGCACGCAGATCGGCCAGTACGACGGTCGCGCGAACTTCACGGGCAAGGGCATCGCGCCGTACATCCTGCCGAACTCGGGCAGCAACGATCCGTCGATCACGAACGTCGGCGGCGCGTACACGGTGCTGTGGAACAGCTACATCAACACCGACCTCAAGTACACGTCGACGTCGTCGTTCGTGGACCTGAACGACCAGGTCTTCAACAACTGGGACTTCAGCCACACCGACCCGACCGGCGCGAACAAGGGCGGCGGCAATACGCTGTACACGGCCGGCGACCTGGCGTCGACGATGAGCGTGAACCCGGACCTGAAGGTGCTGTCGGCGAACGGCTATTTCGACGCCGTCACGCCGTTCCACCAGACGGAGCTGACACTCGCGCAGATGCCGCTCGACCCGACGCTCAAGGCGCAGAACCTGACCATCAAGAACTACCCGTCGGGCCACATGATCTACCTGAACGACGCGTCGCGGACCGCGCTGAAGGGCGATCTCGCCAACTTCTACGACGGGATCCTCGCGAACCGCACCGCCCTGCAGCGGGTGCTGAAGCTGCAGGCGCGCACGCAGCAGCTCAAGCAGCAGAAACTGCAGCAGCAGGGGGAGTAAGCGCGGCGGGCGGCTCGAGCCGCCCCGGACAGACGACAGCCCGATCGGCGCAGGCCGGTCGGGCTGTTTTTTATCGGCAGCGGAGGGCGCCGCGCGTCGGATGCGCTGGCCGGGAAAGGGCGCAGCCGCGGATGAAGGGCGGGATCGGCGCCTGCCTACGCGAGCACGAGCCTTACGCCGACTGCGACGAGCGTCGCGGCGAGCAGGTTGCGCAGCAGCCGCTCGGGTGCGCGCGCCGACAGCAGGCTGCCGAGCACGATGCCCGGCAACGAGCCGAGCAGCAGCGACAGCAGCATTGACCAGTCGACCGAGCCGAGCAGCCAGTGGCCCATGCCGGCGACCAGCGTGAGCGGCACCGCGTGCGCGATGTCGGACCCGACGATGCGGGTCGTCGCGAGCATCGGATACAGCAGCAGGAGCACGGTGACGCCGATCGCGCCGGCACCGACCGACGTCATCGACACGAGCACGCCGAGCACGGCGCCCGTCAGCACGGTCGACCACAGCGTGCGCGCGGGGTTCGGCGCGAGCGGATTGCGCGCGGCGAACGCGGTGAGCTGCGGCCGGAAGATCAGCGCGAGCGACGTGAGCAGCAGCGCGACGCCGAGCACGAGCTGGATCATCCGCGCGGTGCCCGGCGTATTCATCCCGTGCGTGTGCAGCCACCACAGCGTGATGGCCGCGGCCGGCACGCTGCCTGTCGCGAGCCGGCCCGTGATGCGCCAGTCGATCGAACCCTTCAGGCCGTGGACGAGCGTGCCGGTGGCCTTGGTCGCCGCCGCATAGAGCAGGTCGGTGCCGACCGCCGTCGCGGGGTGGACGCCGAACAGCAGCACGAGGATCGGCGTCATCAACGAACCACCGCCGACGCCGGTCAGGCCGACGAGGATGCCGACGAACAGGCCGGACAACGAGTACAGCAGATCGATATGGGGAAGCGACATCGGAAGGAGGCGGTTATGCGGCGTTCGGCGGTAGCGGCGCGTGGGTCAAAGTCCGCCATTGTCGCAAATGTGGCGGGTCGGTGTACGACTGCGTTAAAAATCGGCCGGGAAGGCGCGGGCGGCAGGCGGCGGTGAAACGGGCGTTTGAACGGGGCAGGGCCAACGTGGTGGCCGGCGCCGGCCCGTCACGACAGGACGGGCGGTGCGCGGCACCCGGAAGAAGAAAAAGGGCGCGACTGTGCGCGCCCCAGGTTCGATGCAAACGGCCGGATTCATCCGCCGCCTGCGGCTCGTCGGCGTCAGTGCATCGCGGGGCCGGCGCCTTCGACGGCGTCCTGCCGCCGGATGCGCAGCGCGAGCCCGATCAGCGCGGCGGCGGCAGCGAATGCCGCGCCGAACGCGAAGGCCGCATGGTAGCCGCCGTTCAGTGCGTCGAGCGGCGCGGCATTCGCGGCCGCGAGCACGTCGGTGCGGGCGGCCGCGAGGCTCGCGAGCACGGCGAGGCCGAGCGCGCCGCCCATCATGAACGCGGTGTTGACGATCCCCGACGCGAGCCCGGAATCGGCCGGATCGACGTCGCTCATCGCGGCGAGCAGCATCGGGTTGAACGCGACGCCCGCGCCGATGCCGAGCAGCGTCATGCCGGGCAGCACGTGCCAGGCGAAGCCGCCGTCCACCGGCGCGCGCGAAAACAGGGCGAGGCCGCACGCCGCGATCAGCAGGCCGGCCGCGATCGGGCCGCGGATCCCGAAGCGCATCACGATGCGCGCGGACAGCCCGAGCGAGAACGCGGCCATGATCAGGTTCGCCGGCAGGAACGCGAGACCGACCTGCAGCGGCCCGTAGCCGAGCACACGCTGCATGTACAGCGCGGACAGGAAGAACCACGCGAACATCGCGGCCGCCCACAGCACGCCGATCACGTTCGCGAGCGCGACGTTGCGCGCGGCGAACAGCGTGAGCGGCATCAGCGGATGCGCGGCGCGCGCCTCGATCGCGATGAACAGGGCGAGCAGCGCGACGGCCGCGCCGATCAGCACGACGGTCTGCGTCGACAGCCATCCGGTTTCGTTGCCGCCGACGATCCCGTAGACCGCCAGCATCAGCGATGCGGTCACGGTGACCGCGCCCGCGACGTCGAGCCGTGCGGTGCCGGCCGGCGCGCGCAGGCGAGGCAGCAGCGCGACGCACATCGCATAGACGGCGATGCCGATCGGCAGGTTGACGAGGAAGATCCAGTGCCACGACAGCGAGCTCGTCAGCAGCCCGCCGAGCAGCACGCCGATGCTGCCGCCGCCCGCGCAGACGAAGCCGTACACGCCCATCGCGCGGGCGCGTTCGCCGGGCTCGGTGAAGAGATTCATGATCAGCGACAGCGACACGGCCGACACCACCGCGCCGCCGAGCCCCTGCACCGCGCGCGCGGCGATCAGCATCGTCTGCGACTGGGCGAGGCCGCATGCGAGCGACGCGAGCGTGAAGACGACGAGGCCGGCGAGGAACATGCGCCGCTGGCCATACAGGTCGCCGAGCCGGCCGCCGAGCAGCAGGCAGCCGCCGAACGTCAGCAGGTACGCGTTGACGACCCACACGAGGGCTGTTTCGGTGAAATGGAGGTCGGTGCTGATCGATGGCAGCGCAACGTTCACGATCGTGCTGTCGAGCACGATCATCAGCACGCCGAGGCAGAGGACGATCAGCGCGTACCAGCGCTTTTCGCCGTGGATCCCGTGGGTCATGGGCTTGCAGCCTTCTGATAGTTATTTGAAAGGATGCATTGTAGGCCCCCTCGGCGCGGGCTTCCTGCCGGTTTGTGGCAGGAGCGATGCGTAGTCGCGCGTCCGGGCGGGACGCGCGTGACGGATGCGACGGGCGTTACGCGCGCGCCGGCAGTTCGCAGCCGTCGGGGCCGCATGCGGCCGCGTCGCTGCCGTCGAGTTCGACGATGCCGTCGCGCCATGCCTGGTCGAGCGCCTGCGCGAACGCGTCGGCCGGCTGCGCGCCCGACACCGCGTAACGGCCGCCGAACACGAACAGCGGCACGCCGCGCCCGCCGATCTGCGCGGCGCGGGCGATGTCGGCTTCGACTTCGTCGCGGTACAGGTCGCTGCGCAGCACGTCTTCGACGGCCGCGTGCTCGAGCCCCGCTTCGACCGCGAATTCGGTCAGCTCGGCGTGATCGAACAGCGAACCGTGCTCGCAGAAATACGCGCGGTACAGCCGCTCGGTCAGCGCGTGCGCGCGGCCCGTCGCTTCCGCGAGCTTCACGAGCCGGTGGCCGTCGAGCGTGTCGCCGACGAGCGTGCCGGGCAGGTCGTAACGCAGCCCGACACTCGCGGCCGCCTCGGTCACCTGGCGCAGCATCTGGTCGACCTGCGCGGGCGACATCCGGTACTTGCCGGCGAGCATCGCCTCGACCGGCTCGACGGGCTGGCCCGGCATCAGCCGGTATGCGCGCAGCGCGACGTCGACGCGCTCGGCGTGCGCGAACGCGGCGAGCGCCTCGTCGAAGCGGCGCTTGCCGATCCAGCACCACGGGCAGATCAGGTCGGACCAGATTTCGACGGTCAGGGTCGGGCGGGCAATCGGGGCGGGAGCGGTCGTCATGGGCGATTCCGGGCAGCAAAAAAATGTAACCGGGACTATATCACTTTATGCTTCGACGCTTCGTCCAGGCCGGGCGGGCGCGTGAAACGGGGGCCCGCCGCATCACGAAGCATAGACACGGAAGCGGCGCACCGATAGCGATGGCCGATACCGGCCGCCGCCGCGCGTCCCGACGAACAGGCGTTTCGTCGTCCCGGCGAACCAGCCCGCCGCGTTTCCCTTACGCGTCGCCCTGCGTTTCCTTCAGGTGCTTGAGGTGTTTGTAGACCGTCGCGCGACCCATCCCGAGCACATTCGCGACGTAGTTCGCCGCGCTCTTGCCGCGGAACGCGCCCTCCGCGTACAGCGCTTCGACGAGCTCGCGCCGGTGCTCGCGCGTGAGCCCGTTCAGCCCGACCTGCCGTTCGCGCAGCCAGCCGTGCAGGAACGTGTTGATGCGCTCCTGCCAGTCGTCGCGGAACAGCTCGTCCGGCTGCGCGACCACGCCCGCACCCTTGATGAACAGGTCGAGCGTCGCGCGCACCTCGTCGAACACCGCGATGTTGAAGTTGATGCACATCATCCCGGCCGGGTGGCCTTCGTCGTCGAACAGCACGTTGCTCACGCAGCGCATCCGCCGGCCGTCCCAGTTCAGCTTCTCGTACGGGCCGATCACGCGCTCGCGCGCGGAATGATCGATTTCCTCCAGCGCGGAATCGTCGCCGACCTCGCGCTTCGACAGGTTGTTCGCGAGATACAGCACGGTCTGGTCGTGCAGGTCGTGGATCACGACTTCCGCGTACGGGAAGAACAGCGCGGCGATACCGTCGGCGATCGGCGCATAGCGGGTGAGCAGCAGGTCTTTGACGGGGGATTTCTTCTTGCGCATCGGTGTCGCCATCTCGGGTGGGCGGAGGCCGGGCAGCCCATCGGGCCGGCGAGGCGGCGTGCCGGTGGCCGGCATGCCCGTGCGCCCGCGCGCGGCCGCCGCGGCGGTTGCGCCATTGTATCGGCCCCGCGCTCGCGTGCCGCTCATGCGCGCGTCAGGTGCGCGTACAGCGCGTGCGCGATCGCGATGTCCTCGAGCCCGAGGCCGATCGAGCGGAAGAATGCGTGACGCGCGTACGACGGTGCAGGGCAGGTGCCGGCGACGAGCGCGGGCAGGTCGCCGGCGATCCGTGCGGCTTCCCAGCCGTGCTCGGCCGTCGCGATTTGCATCTCGCCAGCGCTCGCGGGCGTCGTGTGCCGGTAGTCGCAGTACACGTCCATGCCGGGCAGCCAGGCGGGCGGGATCTCGTGCGCGCGCGCGACGTTCGTGCTGATCGACGTGACGAGCGCGGGGCGCGTGAGCATCCCGTCGCCGAGCACGGGCGTGCCCGACGACGTGCACAGCATCACGACGTCCGCGTCGCGCACGCAGGCTTCGACGCTCGCGGCGGCGCGTGCGCGCGGGTCGAGCTGTGCAAGCGCCGCCTGCTGCGCCGCGTCGCCGGCGAGCGCGGGCGAGTACACGCGGATCGTCTCCCAGTCGCGCAGTCCCGCGGTGTGCCGCAGGTGCGCGAGGCCGACCGCGCCCGCGCCGACGATCGCGAGATGGCGCGCGTTGCCCGGCGCGAGACAATCGACCGCGAGCGCGGTCGTGCCGGCCGTGCGCTCGACCGTCAGCAGCCCCGCGTCGCACCACATCAGCGGCTGGCCCGTGCGCATCGACATCAGCGCGGTCCACGCGGTGACGATGGGCTTGCCGCCCGTCACGACATACGGCGACAGCTTCGCGCCGAACACCTGCGCGTCGGCAAGCGCGCCCAGATACGTGATGAAGTCGCCGGCCTGCTCGGGAAACAGCGTGAGCGTTTGCGGCGGCTGCACCGCGCGCGCCGCGTCGAGCGACGCGAACATGCTGCGCAGCGTGCCGAGCACGTCGAGCGACGGCAGTGCCGCGCGCACCGCGGCTTCGTCGACGGTCAGCGGCAGGGTCGGGGCGGTTTGCGTCATGAGGACATCTCCGGTCGGGGCCGGACTGGACTGTCTCGATCGACGTGTCCGGCAGTGTTCGTGATGGACGAAAAGTCTAATATAGACAAACGAAATCGGGAGAATTTTTCTTTTCGAGACTGTGTTTCATCGCGCGATTCTGGAAAAACATCGATAAATCAAGGGTGTTTTCGATGTCGGGCGAATTTCCGATGCCGCGTATCGGGGCACGATTCTCGTATCCCCTATAGTCTATCGTAGACTTTGAGTCTATATTTCGCGTGCAGGACACGACCCGCCGCCGTGTGGCGACCGCCTGCTTCGAATGCCGATCCGGCGCCCGGCCGCGGCCGTCGTGTACCGATCTTCATCGCCTCAATCCAGAACGGAAGGACCGTCATGAACTGGAAGCTCTCCCTCTGCGCCGCTGCGGCGCTCGCCTGTGCGGCCGTCACGGCCCACGCCGAACAGACCACGTTGCGCTTCGGGATCGAAGCCGCCTATCCGCCGTTCGAGAGCAAGACGCCGGCCGGTCAGCTGCAGGGTTTCGACGTCGACATCGGCAACGCGGTGTGCGCGAAGCTGAACATGAAATGCGTGTGGGTCGAGAATTCGTTCGACGGCCTGATTCCGGCGCTGCAGGCGCGCAAGTTCGACGCGATCAATTCGGCGATGAACATCACCGCGAAGCGCAAGCAGAGCATCGACTTCACGCCGGCGATCTACGTGGTGCCGATCGTGATGGTCGCGAAGCACGGCTCGCCGCTGCGGCCCGACGTCGCGAGCCTGCGCGGCAAGCACGTCGGCGTGCTGCAGGGCTCGTCGCAGGAGGATTTCCTGAAGGCGCACTGGGCCAACGCGGGCGTGGCCGTCGTGTCGTACCAGGATCAGGACCAGATCTACGCCGATCTCGTCGCGGGTCGTCTCGACGCGGCCGTGCAGGAAGCGCAGACCGCGCAGGAGGGTTTCCTCGACAAGCCGGCCGGCCGCGACTACCAGATCGTCGGCGAGCCGCTGAAGGATCCGGCGACGCTCGGCGAAGGCACGGGCTTCGGGATGCGCAAGAACGACAAGGCGCTGCAGGCGAAGATCGTCGGCGCGCTCGACGCGCTGAAGAAGGACGGCACGCTCGGCGCGCTGTCGCAGAAGTACTTCAAGCGCGACATCGTCGCGAAGTAATGACCGCCGCGCGCCGGCCGCCGGGCCGGTGTGTGCCGCATCGAATCTCGACGCAGTACGGGGAACCATGGATTTCGACGTCATCGTTCTGGGGGCCGGCATCGTCGGCGTGTCGTCGGCGCTGCATCTGCAGGATCGCGGGTTGCGCGTCGCGCTCGTCGACCGGCGCGCGCCCGGCGAGGAAACGAGCCACGGCAATGCGGGGCTGATCGAACGCTCGTCGGTCGTGCCGTACGCGTTTCCGCGCCGGCTCGGCACTTTGCTGCGCTATGCGCGCAACCGCTCGGTCGATCTCTACTGGGACTACCGCGCGCTGCCCGCGTATGCGGGCTGGCTCGCGCGCTTCTGGCGCGAATCGTCGCCGCAGCGGCTCGCGGCCGCCGCGCGCGACCTGCTGCCGCTCGTCGCGGCGAGCGTCGTCGAGCACGACGCGCTGCTCGCGCGTACCGATGCGCAGCCGCTCGTGCGCGACGGCGGGTGGATCGAGGCGTTCCGTTCGCCCGCGCTGTTCGATGCGGAAACGCGCGTGCAGCAGCGCGTGGCCGACGCGCACGGGCTGCGGATGACGGTGCTCGACGCACGTGCGTTGCGCGCGACGGAGCCCGGCGTCAGCGACGCGTTCTGCGGCGCATTCCACTGGCAGGACCCGAAGACCGTGTCGAGCCCGGGCGGGCTGACCAAGGCCTACGCCCGGTTGTTCGAGCGCGACGGCGGCACGTTCGTGCTCGGCGATGCCAAGACGCTCGTGCAGGTGGCGGACGGCTGGCAGGTCGGTACCGAACACGGGCCGATCTCGGCGCGCTCGGCGGTGGTCGCGCTCGGGCCGTGGTCCGATCACGTGTTCGCGCCGCTCGGCTACCGGATTCCGCTGCGCGCGAAGCGCGGTTACCACATGCACTACCGGCCGACGCGCGCGCCGTTGAACGTGCCGGTGTGCGATACCGAGGAAGGTTTCGTCGTCGCGCCGATGGAAGGCGGCCGCCTGCGGCTCACGACCGGCGTCGAGATCGCGCTGCGCGGCGCACCGCCGACCGGCGTGCAGCTCGCGCGTGCGGAGCCGCTGGCGCGCGACGCGTTCGGCATCGGCGAGCGGCTCGATCCCGAGCCGTGGCTCGGGATGCGGCCGTGCACGCCCGACATGCGCCCGGTGATCGGGCCCGCGCCGCGCCATCGCCACCTGTGGTTCGCGTTCGGCCATTGTCACCACGGGCTCACGCTCGGCCCCGCGACCGGGCGCCTGCTCGCCGAAATGATGACGGGCGCGCCGACCTATATCGATCCCCATCCGTACCGGCCCGCACGCTTCGGCTGATCCGGCGGCGCGCGCAGCCTCGCGCGCGCCGGTTGCGACGCGGCCTTTACAATGTTTCATTCTGCTATCCGGATTACCGGAAATCGCGCAATCGGAAATGATCTGCGTAATCGGCAAGAAAGATGATCGCCAAATAAAGAAAATCAGCAAATCGGCGATTTATCAATGCATTTTCATTTTGCTGAAATGTGTAATCGGCAGCCGCTCGTGACGGTCTGATGCACCACCTTGGCGGCGCGCTCCGGTGTTACGCGGAATGTACCGGAACACGTTACCACGGGGCTCGCAAACGTTACGTTACATCCGTGCTCCGACGCCCTTTTTCATCAGATGATTGCGATGCCGGGGTCATGCTTTTCGTCTGAAATCGATTAAAAAAGCGTTATTGATCGCTAATAGACAGACGAATCAATCCGGTTTTTCGAATTGGCACACTTCGTGCAATCCGTCCCCATGCTTTATCAACGTTGTGCCAACCGAGATGGGGAAAAACAAAGATGGGACAAAATCTGAAATTGACGGGTGCAGCGCTGTCGGTCGCGACGGTGTTCGGGGTGCTGGCTTCGGGTTCCGCGGTGGCGGGGCCCCTTGATGGGCTGCCGATCCCGCAAGTGATCGTCAACCCGCCGACGAACAGCGTCTCGGTCGGGCTGGTCGCGACGGGGACGTCGCCGCTGGGTTCGGTCACCGTGGCGGCGGGCGGGGCGGGCGCGATCCAGACGTCCCTTGGCGACCCCGGCCAGGCACTGTCGGGCGCCGTGGGGGCGGTGACGGGTGCACTCGGCGGTGGCGGCGGCACGGTGCAGCCGCTCGCGCCGGTTCAGGGCGTGGTGAACCAGGTGACGGGTGCGCTGAGCGGCGGCAACCCGGCCGGCGCGTTGACCGGTGCGCTGAATACGGCGACGGGTGCGTTGGGCAATGCGGTTGGCACGGCGACGGGGGCACTGGGCAACGTCGGCGGTGGCGCGAATCCGCTGGCGCCGGTTCAAGGTGTCGTCAATCAAGTAACGGGTGCGCTCGGCGGTGGCAACCCGGCTGGTGCGTTGACGGGTGCACTCGGTACGGTGACCGGTGCGCTGGGCAATGTTGGCGGCGGGGCGAATCCGCTGGCGCCGGTTCAAGGTGTCGTCAATCAAGTAACGGGTGCACTCGGTGGCGGCAACCCGGCTGGTGCGTTGACGGGTGCACTCGGTACGGTGACCGGTGCGCTCGGCAACGTCGGCGGCGGGTCGAATCCGCTGGCGCCGGTTCAAGGTGTCGTCAATCAAGTAACGGGCGCGCTCGGCGGTGGCAATCCCGCTGGTGCGTTGACGGGGGCACTCGGCACGGTGACGGGCGCGCTGGGCAACGTCGGCGGCGGGGCGAATCCGCTGGCGCCGGTTCAAGGCGTCGTCAATCAAGTAACGGGTGCGCTCGGCGGTGGCAACCCGGCTGGTGCGCTGACCGGCGCACTCGGCACGGTGACGGGCGCACTGGGCGGTATCGGCGGCGGCTCGTACCCGCTGGGGGCGGTTCAAGGCGTCGTCAATCAAGTCACGACTGCGCTCAATAACGGCAACCCGGCCAGCGCATTGACGGGTGCGCTCGGTACCGTGGCGGGTGAGCTCGGTGCTGGCAATCCGGCCGGCACGGTAACCGGTGCAATCGGCAACGTGACGGGGGCGCTCGGCGCATTGGGCGCTATCGGCGGCGGCAATCCCGCGGGTGCGCTGACCGGCGCACTGAACACGGCGACCGGGACGCTAAGCAACGCACTCGGTACCGCAACGGGTGCGCTCGGCGGCGGCAACCCGGCTGGTGCGTTGACCGGTGCACTCGGTACGGTCACGGGCGCACTGGGCGGCATCGGCGGCGGCTCGAACCCGCTGGCTCCGGTGCAAGGTGTCGTGAACCAGGTCACGGGCGCGCTCGGCGGCGGCAACCCGGCAGGCGCGCTGACCGGCGCACTCGGCACAGTGACGGGCGCACTGGGCGGCATCGGCGGCGGCTCGAACCCGCTGGCCCCGATCCAGAACGTCGTCGACCAGGTTACCGGTACGCTCGGCAGCGGCAACCCGGCCGGCACGCTGAGCAACGCGGTCAACACGATCACGGGCACGCTCGGCAACGTCGGCGGCGCGGGCAGCCCGCTGGCGCCGGTGCAGGGTGTCGTCACGCAGCTTGCGGGCACGCTCGGCGACTCGAATCCGCTGGCGCCGGTGCAAGGCGTCGTGAATCAGGTCGTCGGCACGCTGTCCGGTGCCGGTGGCGGCAGCCCGATCGCGCCGATCACGAACCTCGTCAACGGCCTGCAGAACGCGCTGCCGACGGGCGGCAACGCGGCTGGTGCGCTGACCGGTGCACTCGGCTCGGTGACGGGCGCACTCGGCAACCTCGGTGGCTCGAATCCGCTGGCACCGGTGCAGGGTGTCGTGAACCAGGTGGTCGGCACGCTCGGCAACAGCAATGCGGTCGGCACGGCCACGAACGCACTGGGTAACGCGGTCGGCTCCGTCGTGGGCGCACTCGGCAACCTCGGCGGCACGAACCCGCTGGCGCCGGTGCAGGGCGTCGTGAACCAGGTGGTCGGCACGCTCGGCAACCTCGGCGGGTCAAACCCGCTGGCGCCGGTGCAAGGCGTCGTGAACCAGGTCGTCGGCACGTTGTCGGGCGCGGCGGGCAACAACCCGATCGCACCGATCACGAACCTCGTGAGCGGCCTGACGGGTGGCAGCAACCCGGCCGGCGCACTGACCGGTGCGCTCGGTTCGGTGACGGGCGCACTCGCGAACGGTCCGGTGGCCCTCGGG
>NZ_LDVA01000245.1:0-19340 GCF_050768715.1 Burkholderia sp. ZZQ-2
CACGGCTGGTGCGGGGCGGCGCGAAAGGGCGCGATCATCGAGTCAATTGCTGAGAGAAGGGCGGGCTTTACGGTATAATCCGTTTTTCCCGCGAGCATTCAGCGATGACCAAATATGTTTTCGTCACCGGCGGCGTAGTTTCTTCCCTCGGCAAGGGTATTGCCGCCGCCTCCCTCGCCGCGATCCTCGAATCGCGCGGTCTGAAAGTCACCCTCCTCAAACTCGATCCCTACATCAACGTCGACCCCGGCACGATGAGCCCGTTCCAGCACGGCGAAGTGTTCGTGACGGAAGACGGAGCGGAGACCGACCTCGACCTCGGCCACTATGAGCGCTTCATCAGCACGAAGATGCGCAAGGCCAACAACTTCACGACCGGCCAGATCTACGAATCGGTGATCCGCAAGGAACGCCGCGGCGACTATCTCGGCAAGACCGTGCAGGTGATTCCGCACATCACGAACGAAATCCAGGCGTTCATCGAGCGCGGGGCGGCATCGGCCACCTGCGGCGAACCGGACGTCGCGATCGTCGAGATCGGCGGCACGGTCGGCGACATCGAATCGCTGCCGTTCCTTGAAGCCGCGCGCCAGATGAGCCTGCGCCTCGGCCGCAACAGCGCGTGCTTCGTGCACCTGACGCTGGTGCCGTACGTCGCGACGGCCGGCGAGTTGAAGACGAAGCCGACCCAGCACAGCGTGCAGAAGCTGCGCGAGATCGGCATCCTGCCGCACGTGCTGCTGTGCCGTGCGGACCGCCGCATTCCGGACGACGAATCGAAGAAGATCTCGATGTTCTCGAACGTGCCGGAAGACGCCGTGATCTCGGTGTGGGACGCCGACAGCATCTACAAGATTCCGCAGATGCTGCACGACCAGGGCCTCGACCGGATCATCTGCGAGGAACTGAAGCTGTCGCCGAAGGACGCCGACCTGAGCATGTGGTCGGAACTCGTCGAGAAGCTCGAGAACCCGAAGCACGAAGTGACGATCGGCATGGTCGGCAAGTACGTCGACCTGACCGAGTCGTACAAGTCGCTGATCGAGGCGCTGCGCCACGCATCGCTGCACACGTCGACCAAGGTCAACATCGAATACATCGACTCGGAAGAGATCGAGTCGAACGGTGTCGACAGCCTGAAGCACCTCGACGCCGTGCTGGTGCCGGGCGGTTTCGGCCGTCGCGGCACGGAAGGCAAGATCGCGGCGATCCGCTATGCGCGTGAAGCCAAGGTGCCGTATCTCGGCATCTGCCTCGGCATGCAGCTCGCGGTGATCGAATTCGCACGCGACGTCGTCGGCCTGAAGCAGGCGAACAGCACGGAATTCGAGCCGGACACGCCGGAACGCGTGGTCGCGCTGATCACCGAGTGGTATGACCGCGACGGCAAGGTCGAGACGCGCACCGAGGAATCCGACCTCGGCGGCACGATGCGCCTCGGTTCGCAGCGCTGCCCGATCAAGCCCGGCACGATGGCCGAGGAAATCTATGGCAAGGACGTGAACGAACGCCATCGCCACCGTTATGAAGTCAATAACCGCTTCGTGCCCCAGCTCGAAGCCGGCGGCCTTATCATCAGCGCCCGTACCCCGAGCGAGGATCTGCCGGAAATGATGGAGCTGCCGCGTTCGATGCACCCGTGGTTCGTCGGCGTCCAGTTCCACCCGGAATTCACGTCCACGCCGCGTGACGGTCATCCCCTCTTCAAGTCGTTCGTCGAAGCCGCGCTCGCCAACAAGCAAGCGCGCGGAGTGCAAGCATGAAGCTGTGCGATTTCGAGGTCGGTCTCGACAAACCTTTCTTCCTGATCGCGGGTACCTGCGTCGTCGAGTCGGAGCAAATGACGATCGACACGGCAGGCCGCCTGAAGGAAATCTGCGCGAAGCTGAACGTTCCGTTCATCTACAAGTCGTCCTACGACAAGGCGAACCGCAGCTCGGGCAAGTCGTTTCGTGGCCTCGGAATGGACGAGGGCCTGCGGATCCTGTCCGAGGTGAAGCGCCAGCTCGGCCTGCCGGTGCTGACCGACGTGCATTCGATCGACGAGATCGAGCAGGTCGCGTCGGTCGTCGACGTGCTGCAGACGCCCGCGTTCCTGTGCCGCCAGACCGATTTCATCCAGGCGTGCGCGCGCTCGGGCAAGCCCGTCAACATCAAGAAGGGCCAGTTCCTCGCGCCGCACGACATGAAGAACGTGATCGACAAGGCGCGCGACGCCGCACGTGAAGCGGGGCTGTCGGAAGACCGCTTCATGGCGTGCGAGCGCGGTGTCTCGTTCGGCTACAACAATCTCGTGTCGGACATGCGTTCGCTCGCGATCATGCGCGAGACGAGCGCCCCGGTCGTGTTCGACGCGACCCACTCGGTGCAGTTGCCGGGCGGGCAGGGCACGAGCTCGGGCGGCCAGCGCGAATTCGTGCCGGTGCTTGCCCGTGCGGCGGTCGCGACGGGCGTCGCGGGCCTCTTCATGGAAACGCACCCCAATCCGGCCGAGGCAAAATCGGACGGCCCGAACGCGGTGCCGCTGAACCGGATGGGCGCGCTGCTGGAGACCCTCGTCACGCTCGACCAGGCGGTGAAGCGCCACCCGTTCCTGGAAAACGATTTCAATTAAAGATCGAATGAACCTTGCGACGGTTTCGCGCGTCAGTAGCGAAAGCGGTTCGGGCGCGCGCGCCGTCGCAGTTTGAAGAATCCATCGTCATTCTCAGAGGAAACCCATGAGTGCAATCGTAGATATCATCGGCCGCGAGATTCTGGATTCGCGCGGCAACCCCACCGTCGAATGCGACGTGCTGCTCGAATCGGGCACGATGGGCCGCGCGGCCGTGCCGTCGGGCGCGTCCACCGGCTCGCGTGAAGCGATCGAACTGCGCGACGGCGAAGCCGGCCGCTACAACGGCAAGGGCGTGCTGAAGGCGGTCGAGCACATCAACACCGAAATCTCCGAAGCCATCATGGGCCTCGACGCGTCGGAACAGGCGTTCCTCGACAAGACGCTGCTCGAGCTGGACGGCACCGACAACAAGTCGCGCCTCGGCGCGAACGCGATGCTGGCCGTGTCGATGGCCGTCGCGAAGGCGGCCGCCGAAGAGGCCGGCCTGCCGCTGTACCGCTACTTCGGCGGTTCGGGCGCGATGCAACTGCCGGTGCCGATGATGAACATCGTCAACGGCGGCGCGCATGCGAACAACAGCCTCGACATCCAGGAATTCATGATCGTCCCGGTGAGCCAGCCGACGTTCCGTGAAGCCCTGCGTTGCGGCGCGGAAGTGTTCCACGCACTGAAGAAGATCCTGAGCGACCGCGGCATGAGCACGGCAGTCGGCGACGAAGGCGGCTTCGCGCCGAACTTCGGCAGCAACGACGAGTGCCTGTCGACGATCCTGCAGGCGATCGAGAAGGCCGGCTACCGTGCGGGCGAAGACGTGCTGCTCGCGCTCGACTGCGCGGCATCCGAGTTCTATCACGACGGCAAGTACCAGCTCGCGGGCGAAGGCCTGCAACTGTCGTCGGCCGAATTCACCGACTACCTCGCGACGCTCGCCGACAAGTTCCCGATCGTGTCGATCGAGGACGGCATGCACGAAAGCGACTGGGAAGGCTGGAAGCTGCTGACCGACCGCCTCGGCAAGAAGGTGCAGCTGGTCGGCGACGACCTGTTCGTCACGAACACGCGCATCCTGAAGGAAGGCATCGAGAAGGGCATCGCGAACTCGATCCTCATCAAGATCAACCAGATCGGTACGCTGACCGAAACGTTCGCGGCCATCGAAATGGCGAAGCGCGCAGGCTACACGGCCGTGATCTCGCACCGCTCGGGCGAAACGGAAGATTCGACGATCGCGGATATCGCGGTCGGCCTGAACGCCGGTCAGATCAAGACGGGGTCGCTGTCGCGCAGCGACCGTATCTCGAAGTACAACCAGCTGCTGCGCATCGAGGAAGATCTCGGCGACATCGCGAGCTACCCGGGTAAATCGGCTTTCTATAACCTGCGCTAACGCGCTACTATCGGGTTCGTCATATCGACGCCGCTCTGTGCATGTGCGCGGAGCGGCGCTTCTTATATCTGCGTTTCTTACATGCGGCTTGTCACTGTCGTCCTGATTGCCTTGCTGGCGCTCATTCAGTACCCCCTATGGTGGGGACACGGCGGCTGGCTGCGGGTGCATGAATTGCGTCAGCAGCTCGACGACCAGCTCCAGAAGAATGCGGACGAGAAGCTGCGCAACGAGCGCACTGCCGGCGAAGTGCAGGATCTGCAGAGCGGCACCGCGGCCATCGAGGAGCGCGCGCGCTACGAGATGGGCATGGTGAAGGACGGCGAGGTATTCGTGCAGTTCGTGTCGCCGAATGCGCCGGCCGCGCCGCTGAACAACATGCCGTCGAATACGTCGACGCGCGGCGCCGTGTCCGCGGCGCCGGTGCGCGTCGTGCCGAATCCGCAGTCGATCGCGAAGCCGTCGCGGCATCATGGCGGCGACAAGGGCAAGGCCGCGCATCACTGATCACGATCGTTCGAACCCATTGAAAAGGCGCGGGAAATGCCGCGCTTTTTTATTTCCTGCCGGTAGTCAATCGGCTGAGCGATGGATGCTCACCACCACCATCCCGGGTAGCCGTAGCTGATACCCGTGCCCCAGCGATTGCCCCATCCGCCGTAATACCCGCCGTAGACGGTTACGGGCGGCGGCGAGTAATAAGCCCACGCGCGCGCGGCTGCCTCGGCTGCCATCGCGCTGTTCTGTTCGCGCAGCACCTGCTGGTCGATCTCGTCATAGCGCTTGCGTTCGGCGCTCGACAGCGCGGGCGGCTGGCCGCCCGATGCGCCGGGTTCGGGCAGGCGGCTCAGGATCGTGGAAGTCGGCGGCGGCATCGCGCAGCCGGCAAGCGCGAGCGTGCAGGCGGCAACGCTCGTCAGGACGACGGTTCGAAACGTGAGGCGAAGCGGGCGATTCATGTGTTTCTCCTGCAGCGCGCCGACGACGGGAAGCGGCTTGCGCCGAAGTGCGGGACTTCGGCGCGCGAGCCTTGCGTGCGACGCTCGTGCGTCATTATGCGCCCGTGCCCGGACGGCGGGCATCGGGTCGTCGCTCAGTGACGCTGTTCGGTCGCGGGCGCGATGCCCGTCTCGACGCCGGGTGCCGCGAACAGCTGCGCGACGTCGACCGGATCGAATTCATAGCGCTGATTGCAGAACTCGCAATGGATCTCGACGTGGCCACGCTCGACGATCACGCTGTCGACTTCTTCGCGGCCGAGCATGCGCAGCATCGCACCGACCTTCTCGCGCGAGCACGAGCACTGGAAGCGCGTGCCGGCCGGCTCGAAGTGCTGCACGTTTTCCTGCCAGAACAGCCGGCGGAACACGACTTCCGGTTCGACCTCGAGCAGTTCCTTGGCGGACAGCGTGCTGCCGAGCGTGCAGACGCGCTCCCACGTATCGGTATCGGTTTCGGCGTTGCGCGGCACGATGCCGCCGTCGCCCGGCAGCTTCTGCAGCAGCATGCCGACCGCACGGTCGCGATCGGCCGCGAGCCACATCCGCGTGTCGAGCTGCTCCGAGTGATGCATGTAATGCTCGAGCACCTGCGAGACGGATTCGAGCGGGCCGTCGACGCCGTTCAGCGGCACGATGCCCTGGTACGGCTGCTGGCCCGGCAGCTTGTCGGCCGGGTCGAGCGTGATCACGCAACGGCCGTGACCGCTCGCATTGACGAGCGATGCGAAGCTCGTGTCGTCGCCGATCGTCTGGGCGGCGTCGCCGGCGAACTTCGCGGTGGCCCGCATCGACAGATCCGAGCCGCACTGGACGACCAGCATCTGGACCGGCCCGTCGCCGAAGATCTGCATGATCAGGGTGCCGTTGAATTTCAGGTTCGCGGACAGCAGCGCGCATGCGGCCATCATCTCGCCGAGCACCGTGCGCACGGGGGCCGGGTAGTCGCGGCGGGAGAGCACTTCCTGCCACGTATTGCGCAGCGAAACGATCTCGCCGCGCACGGGCGCCGCATTGAACATGAATTTCTGTAACTGGTCGCTCACTCTTCTTCCTTGAAATCCGTGCGAATCACCCGATTCGCACGAGTTGCTCCTTGAAATGCGCACGCCGCTCGACGTACGTCTTCGCGTTCGTGCGCAGCCGCGCGATGTCTTCCGCCGTCAGCTCGCGCACGACTTTCGCCGGTGCGCCGAGAATCAGCGAATTGTCCGGGAACGTCTTGCCTTCCGTCACGACCGCGCCGGCACCGACCAGACAGTTGCGGCCGATCACCGCTCCATTCAAGACCACTGCCTGAATCCCGACCAGCGACCCTTCGCCGATCGTGCAGCCGTGCAGCATGGCCTGGTGCCCGATCGTAACGTTTTCGGCAATCGTCAGCGGAAAGCCCGGGTCCGTATGCAGTACCGCGCCTTCCTGGACGTTGCTGCCCGCGCCGACGGTAATCGTCTCGTTGTCGCCGCGAATCGTCGCACCGAACCAGACGCTCGCGTTCTCCTCGAGCACGACCTTGCCGATGATGGCCGCCGTGTCGGCGACGAATACGCTTTCGTGGATCGTCGGGGCCGTATCGCCCAGCTTGTAGATCGTCACGGAGTCTCCTTGTCTCTTCGATGATGGGCGCCGGTAGAATGGCGCGTCCGGTTTGCCCGGCGCGTTCGCATTGCGCCGCGGAACAATCGCCTATTGTAAACCGTCGCGTGCGTGCGCTCCCGCGATGCGCGCGCAGGGTGTCCCCGTTTATGAGCATGGAGTCTTCTTCTTTCGGCGATGCGCGTGCCTGCGTGCGCCGCGCCGCGCTTGTCGCACTGCGTGACGCAGAACCCGCGGCCAAGGCCGCACAGGTGCGCTCGCTCCACGATGCGCTGCTGGCCGGGCGGGCGACGATCGCCCCGTCGCTCGAATTGCCCGAGCCGGCCGACCTGCCCGGGCGCCCGGCGCGCCCGCCGCTGGTCGAGCCGCGCCAGCTCGAGCGACGCAGCATGCGTTCGCCCGAAGGGCGCGCCGTGCTGCTGCACGCGCTTGCCCATATCGAGTTCAATGCGATCAACCTCGCGCTCGACGCCGTCTGGCGCTTCGCGGGCCTGCCGAACGCGTTCTACTCGGACTGGCTGAAGGTGGCGGCCGAGGAGGCGTACCACTTCACGCTGCTGTCGGACCGCCTGGCGGCATTCGGGCATGCGTACGGCGATTTTCCCGCGCACAACGGCCTGTGGGAGATGTGCGAACGAACCAAGGGCGACGTGCTTGCGCGCATGGCGCTCGTGCCGCGTACGCTCGAGGCCCGCGGGCTCGACGCATCGCCGCCGATTCGCGCGCGGCTCGTACAGGCGGGCGACGAGGCGTCGGCCGCGATCCTCGACGTGATCCTGCGCGACGAAATCGGCCATGTCGCGATCGGCAACCGCTGGTTCCGGCATCTGTGCGACGAAGCCGGCCGCGATCCCGTGCCGACCTACCGGCAGCTCGCCGAGCAATACCATGCCCCGCGGCTGCGCGGCCCGTTCAATTTCGACGCACGCCGCGATGCCGGATTCGAGCAGGCTGAACTCGACGAACTGGCCGCGCAGGACGGGGCGGACGGAAGCGCGCCGCGCTGACCCGCTCGGGTTCGGCTGCGTTTCGACCGCCGCCGGCTGTCCAGGGCACCCGGCAGATGGCGCGTCCCGGCGTCCCGTGCGCGCCGGCGCCGCTAGAGCGGCGCCTCGACTGCCGGCCGCCGGAAAGAAAGCGCCGCCGCTATAATCGAACGACCATTCTTTTTTTGAGCGGCTGCGATGAGTGCCTCGAGTTCTGTTTCCGATTTCGTCATGGTGCGCGGCGTCCAGCTGCATGTCCGGCGCTGGGGCCGGCCCGATGCGCCGACGCTGTTCATGCTGCATGGCTGGATGGACGTCGCGGCGTCGTTCCAGTTCGTCGTCGATGCGCTCGCGGGCGACTGGCAGGTGATCGCGCCCGATGCGCGCGGCTTCGGGCTGTCCGACTGGCCGGTCGCGCGGCAGGGTGGCGGCCATTACTGGTTCCATGAATACCTGGGCGATCTCGATGCGCTCGTCGACCACTATGCGCCGACCGGCGAAGTCAATCTGGTCGGGCACAGCATGGGCGCAAACGTCGTGTGCCTGTATGCCGGTGCACGGCCGGAGCGCGTGCGGCGCGTGGTCGATCTCGAGGGTTTCGGGCTCGCGCCCGCGCGGGCCGAGCAGGCGCCGCGCCGGCTGCGCGGCTGGCTCGACGAGTTGCGCGAACCGCCCGCGCTGCGCCCTTATGCGTCACTCGACGACGTGGCGGCGCGCCTGACCAGGACCAATCCCCGGCTGGACCCGCGTCGAGCCGCGTTCCTCGCCGCGCACTGGTCGAAGCGCGGCGACGACGGCCTCTACCACCTGCTGGCCGACCCCGCTCACAAGATGCCGGGCCCGCTGCTGTACCGGCTCGACGAAGTGATGGCTACCTGGGCGCAGGTGCGTGCGAAGGTGCTGCACGTCGAGGCCGTCAACTCGCCGACGCTCGCGCACATCGCCGGCGATATCCCGCTGCCGGAATTCAAGGCGCGTTTCAACGCGTTTCCCGACTGGCGCGAGAAGCTCGTCGAGGATGCCGGCCACATGGTGCATCATGACCAGCCCGAGCAGATCGCGGCGCTGATCGAGGCGTTCTGCGCGTAAGCCGCGCGGCGTCAGCGGCGGGGCAGGCGGGCGGCGCATTGCCGCGTTGCAGTAGAATGAAGCCTTACCTGCCATGCCGACAATGAACGCCGATCTCCACTGCCATTCGAATGTTTCCGACGGGTTGCTGTCGCCTGCCGACGTCGCGCGCCGCGCCCATGCCGGCGGCGTGACCCTGTGGGCGTTGACCGACCACGACGAAATCGGCGGCCAGGCGGCGGCGCGCGGCGAGGCGGAAGCGCTCGGCATGCGCTACCTGAGCGGCGTCGAGATTTCGGTCACGTGGGCGTCGCGCACCGTGCACATCGTCGGCCTGAACGTCGATCCCGCGAATCCGGTGCTCGTCGACGGCCTGTATCGCACGCGCCACGGCCGCGCGGCGCGCGCGCTGGCGATCGGCGAGCAGCTCGCCACGCTCGGCATTCCCGGCGCGTACGAAGGCGCGCTGAAGTACGTATCGAATCCAGACCTGATCTCCCGCACGCATTTCGCGCGGTTTCTCGTCGAGAACGGCCATGCCGAATCGACGTCCGACGTGTTCGATCGCCTGCTCGGCGACGGCAAGCCCGGGTTCGTCCCGCACCGTTGGGCGACGCTGCCCGACGCCGTCGCCTGGATTCGGGCGGCCGGCGGTGAAGCCGTGGTCGCGCATCCGGGCCGTTATCGCTATACGCCCGTCGAATTCGACGCGTTTTTCGGCGAGTTCATCGATCTGGGCGGCCGCGCGATCGAGGTCGTGACGGGCAGCCACACGCCCGACCAGTACCGCGAATACGCGGACGTCGCACGCCGCTTCGGCTTCGAGGTATCGCGCGGCTCGGATTTCCATGCGCCAGGCGAGGGCCGTGTCGAGCTCGGCGGCCTGCCGCCGCTGCCGCCCGACCTGACGCCGGTCTGGGAGCGCTGGCTCTGACACCGGGCGGCGGTCTGCCGCCCGCGTTGCCGCCGGCGCGCGCATCCGATTTCTCTTCCTTTACGTACCCCCACGTACCCCCATGTCCCAATTCTTCAGGATTCATCCGGATAATCCGCAACCGCGCCTGATCAAGCAGGCCGTGGAGATCGTCAGCAAGGGCGGCGTGATCGCGATGCCGACCGATTCGAGCTATGCGCTCGCGTGCCATCTCGACGACAAGGATGCGGTCGAGCGGGTGCGCCGGATTCGCGGCCTCGACGAGAAGCAGCACCTGTCGCTGCTCGTGCGCGACCTGTCGGAGCTCGCCAACTTCGCGATGGTCGACAACCGCCAGTACCGCCAGATCAAGTCGGTGACGCCCGGCCCGTACGTGTTCATCCTGCAGGCGACCAAGGAAGTGCCGCGCCGGCTGTCGCATCCGTCGCGCAAGACGATCGGGTTGCGCGTGCCCGATCACGCGATCACGCTCGCGTTGCTGGAGTCGCTCGGCCAGCCGCTGCTCGGCACGACGCTGATCCTGCCGCCCGACGACGAGCCGCTCAACGATCCCGAAGATATTCGCGCGCGGCTCGAGAAACAGGTCGATCTCGTGATCGACGGTGGCGCGTGCCCGCGCGAGCCGTCGACGGTGATCGATCTCACCGGCGACGAGCCCGAGCTCGTGCGCGCGGGGCGCGGCGCGCTCGAGCCGTTCGGCCTCTCGGCGCCGTAAGCGCGCCGTTCCATTTTTTGCACGAGTGCGCTTGTTACAATAACGCGATATGGATGCTTCCCTGATACAGACCATCGCCGTCTACGCGCTGCCCGTGATCTTCGCGATCACGCTGCACGAGGCCGCGCACGGCTACGCCGCCCGCCTGCTCGGCGACAACACCGCCTACATGATGGGGCGCGTGTCGTTCAACCCGATGCGCCACATCGATCCGCTCGGCACGATCGCGATCCCGCTCGCGATGTATTTCCTGACGGGCGGCGCGTTCCTGTTCGGCTATGCGAAGCCGGTGCCGGTGTCGTTCGGCAACCTGCGCGATCCGCGCTGGGGCAGCCTGTGGGTATCGCTCGCGGGGCCGGCCTGCAACTTCGTGCAGGCGCTGATCTGGGGCGTGCTGACGCTCGTGCTGCCCGCCGTCGGCATCGACGAGCCGTTCTTCACGCGGATGGCGTTTGCCGGCGTCAGCGCGAACCTCGTACTGGGCGTGCTGAACCTGTTTCCGCTGCCGCCGCTCGACGGCGGCCGCATCCTGGCGGCGCTGCTGCCGACGAAGCAATCGATCGCGCTGTCGCGCATCGAGCCGTACGGTTTCATCATCGTCCTCGCGCTGGTCGCGACGGGCGTGCTGACGAATTTCTGGCTGCGCCCGCTCGTCAACGTCGGCTATGCCGTCCTGAGCGCCATCCTGTCCCCATTCGCCTCGCTTTTCTAACGATAATCATGTTCCCTGAACGTATTTTCTCCGGCATGCGACCCACCGGGTCGCTGCACCTCGGTCATTACCACGGCGTGCTGAAAAACTGGGTGAAGCTGCAGTCCGAGTACCCGTGCTTCTTCTGCGTCGTCGACTGGCATGCGCTGACGACGCACTACGAGACTCCCGAGGTCATCGAGAAGAACGTGTGGGACGTGCTGATCGACTGGCTTGCGTCCGGCATCGATCCGGCCCAGGCGACGCTGTTCATCCAGAGCAAGGTGCCCGAACATGCCGAACTCGCGCTGCTGCTCGGCATGAGCACGCCGCTCGGCTGGCTCGAACGCGTGCCGACCTACAAGGAGCAGATGGAGAAGCTGAAGGACAAGGATCTGTCGACCTACGGCTTCCTCGGCTACCCGGTGCTGATGGCGGCCGACATCCTGCTGTATCGCGGCTCGCTCGTGCCGGTCGGTGAAGACCAGGTGCCGCACGTCGAGATGACGCGCGAGATCGCGCGCCGCTTCAACTACCTGTACGGCCGCGAGCCGGGCTTCGAGGAGAAGGCGCTCGATGCCGCGAAGAAACTCGGCGGCAAGCGCGCGAAGCTCTATCACGAGCTGCGCAATGCATACCAGCAGGAGGGCGACGACGAGGCGCTCGAACAGGCGCGCGCGATGCTGCAGGAATCGCAGAGTCTGTCGATGAGCGACCGCGAGCGCCTGTTCGGCTATCTCGAAGGCGCGCGCAAGATCATCCTCGTCGAGCCGCAGGCGCTCCTCACCGAAGCATCGCGGATGCCGGGTCTCGACGGGCAGAAGATGTCCAAGTCGTACGGCAACACGATCGGCCTGCGTGAAGACGCCGAGACGATCACGAAGAAGGTCCGCACGATGCCGACCGATCCCGCGCGCGTGCGCCGCACCGATCCGGGCGATCCCGACAAGTGCCCGGTGTGGCAGCTGCACCAGGTCTATACGGACGAAGCGACGCACGACTGGGTGCAGAAGGGCTGTCGTTCGGCGGGTATCGGCTGCCTCGATTGCAAGCAGCCGGTCGTCGAAGGCATCCTGCGCGAGCAGCAGCCGATGCTCGAGCGTGCGCAGAAGTACATGGACGATCCGTCGCTGCTGCGCGCGATCGTCGCGGACGGTTGCGACAAGGCGCGCAAGTACGCGACGGAAACGATGCGCGACGTGCGCGACGCGATGGGCCTGTCGTACAACTGATCGACCGCATGAGCGCATCCGTCATCGCCGCCGCGGGCGGCCACGTCGCTCAGGCCGAGCCGTCGCGCTGGGTCGCGCAATGGTCGCGGCTCGTGCCGGCAGGCGGCACGGTGCTGGATGTCGCCGCGGGCGGCGGGCGCCACGCGCGCTGGTTCGCGTCGCGCGGGCATCCGGTCGTCGCACTCGACCGCGACCCGGTCGCGCTGGCCGCGTTGCGTGCGATTCCGGGCGTCGACGCCCGTGACGCCGATCTCGAAGGCGCGCCGTGGCCATTGCCGGCCGGCGAGCAGTTTTCGGCGGTGATCGTCACCCATTATCTGCATCGTC
The DNA here is from genome assembly GCF_050768715.1 of Burkholderia sp. ZZQ-2. NCBI lineage: Bacteria > Pseudomonadati > Pseudomonadota > Betaproteobacteria > Burkholderiales > Burkholderiaceae > Burkholderia > Burkholderia sp. ZZQ-2. The sequence continues at coordinate 12,552 of NZ_LDVA01000245.1, forward strand.
CGCTCTGGCCCCATCTGCTCGATGCGGTGGCGCCGGGCGGCGTGCTCATCTACGAAACCTTCGCGCAAGGAAACGAATCGGTCGGTAAACCGTCCAACCCCGCGTTCCTGCTCGCCCCGGGCGAGCTGCTGGATGCCGTGCACGGCCGCCTGCGGGTGGTGGCGTACGAGGACGGGTTCGTTGCCGCGCCGCGCGAGGCGTTCGTCCAGCGTCTCTGCGCAGTGCGCGAGGGCGCGACCCCGAAGGCGGGGGCGGGAATTCCACGTTACGAACTGCCCGGCTAATCCGCTACAATCTCAACGTTTACCGGTACATAACCTCAATCGCGTTTCATGGCTAACGGCACCCAAGACGGCATTCAAATCCGCGGCAGCATCCCCGCGATCGTCACCCCGATGCTCGAAGACGGCAGTCTCGACCTGCCGGCGTTTCGCAAACTGATCGACTGGCATATCGCGGAAGGCACCGATGCGCTGGTCGTGGTCGGTACGAGCGGCGAGTCGGCAACGCTCAACGTCGAAGAGCACATCCTGATGATCCGCACGGCGGTCGAGCATGCGGCGAAACGCATCCCGATCATCGCGGGCGCGGGCGGCAACTCGACCGCCGAGGCGATCGAGCTGACGAAACACGCGAAAGCCGTCGGCGCGGACGCGACGCTGCAGGTCGTGCCGTACTACAACAAGCCGACGCAGGAAGGCATGTACCGTCACTTCAAGACGATCGCCGAAGCGGTCGACCTGCCGGTGATCCTGTACAACGTGCCGGGCCGCACGGTCGCGGACATGGCGAACGAGACGATGCTGCGCCTCGCGGAAGTCCCGGGCATCATCGGCGTGAAGGAAGCGACCGGCAACATCGATCGCGCCGCGCACCTGATCAAGGCTGCACCGAAGCATTTCGCGATCTATAGCGGCGACGATCCGACGGCAATCGCGCTGATGCTGCTCGGCGGCCACGGCAACATCTCGGTCACGGCGAACGTCGCGCCGCGTGCGATGAGCGAGCTGTGCCGCGCGGCGCTGGCCGGCGACGTACAGACGGCCCGCGAACTGCACATGAAGCTGCTGTCGCTGCACAAGAACCTGTTCATCGAGGCGAACCCGATTCCGGTGAAGTGGGCGCTGCAGGCGATGGGCAAGATGCAGGGCGGCATCCGGCTGCCGCTCACGGCGCTCGACGAGCGCTGCCACGATGCCGTGCGTTCGGCCCTCGTCGAGGCCGGCGTCCTCGCCTGATGCCGAGGCGGCCGCGTCCTGCGGCCGCCGGCTCGTACCCTGATCAACCCGCACCGGCCGGCTCCGTCCGGCGCCGCTCCTGACGAGCGTTCTAGCAAGACGAAGGATTTCATGAAACGTTTCGCCTTTTCCTCTCGCGCCATCCAGATGTCGGTGGTGGCGCTGGCGCTGGGCGCGCTCGCCGGCTGCGATACGCTGAACGACTATCTGGCCCCCGACCGGGTCAACTACAAGAACACCGGTTCGGCGCCGCCGCTCGCGGTGCCGAGCGACCTGAAGCCGGTGCCGACGACGCAGCAGTTCGTCGCGCCGCCGAGCAACGCCGGCCTCGGCACGCTGCCGCCGCGGGCCACGACCCAGGCCGGCAACGCGACCGACGGCATTCCGAGCGCGCAGGATCCGTTCGGCATGCACATCGAGCGCGACGGCGATCGCCGCTGGCTCGTCGTCGATGGCCGGACGCCCGAGCAGCTGTGGCCGATCCTGAAGGAGTTCTGGCAGGAGAACGGCTTCTCGCTGAAGACCGACGCGCCGTCGACGGGCATCATGGCCACCGACTGGGCCGAAAACCGCGCGAACATTCCTGACGACTGGTTCCGTCGCACGATCGGCAAGGTCATCGATTTCGCATACTCGTCCGGTACGCGCGACCGCTTCCGTACGCTCGTGAACCGCACGTCGGACGGCAACACCGACATCTCGATCACGCACAGCGCGATGGAAGAAATGATGGTCGGCCCGCAGGGCGGCACGTCGTCGCGCTGGGAGGAGCGTCCGCGCAACCCGGTGCTGGAAGCCGTGTTCCTGTCGAAGTTGATGCAGAAGTTCGGGCTGACCGATGCGCAGGCGAAGCAGCTGCTGACCGATGCTCGCCCCGCGACGGCGCCGGCGCAGGTCAGCGACGCGAGCAACGGCGCGGCAACGCTGCAGCTGGCCGAGTCGTTCGACCGTGCGTGGCTGCGAGTGGGCCTGGCGCTCGACCGGACCAACTTCACGGTCGACAATCGCGACCGCGAGAAGGGCGTGTACACCGTGCGCTATGCGAATTCGATGGAAGAGCTGAAGCGTGACGGCCTGTTCGGCAAGCTGTTCTACGGCGGCCCGGCGGCCGCGAAGCCGGGCAAGGAATTCCTGGTCAACGTGCGTGCGCAAGGCAACGGCGGCACGCAGGTCGCGGTGATCGGCGCAAACGGCCAGGTCGACAACTCGTCGGACGCGCAGCGGATCATTTCGCTGCTCCACGCGCAGCTGAACTGAGCGCGTGCGATTCGCCAGCCTCGGAAGCGGCAGCGAAGGCAACGCGCTGGTCGTCGAGGCCTCGAGCGGCACGACGACCACCCGCGTGCTGCTCGACTGCGGCTTTTCCGCCAAGGAGGTCGAGCGTCGGCTCGGCCGTCTGAATCTCTGCATCGGCGATCTCGATGCGATCCTGATTACCCACGAACACAGCGACCACGTCGGCAGTGCGCTGACGCTCGCCCGCCGGGCGTCGCTGCCGCTCTACATGAGCTGGGGCACCGCGCGCGCGGTCGGCGCGGACGAGGCCGATGTCGACCTCCACGTGCTGTGGGGCGACGAGACGGCCGCGATTCGCGATCTGGCCGTGATGCCCTATACGGTCCCTCACGACGCGCGCGAGCCGCTCCAGTTCGTCTTTATGGACGGCTGCAGCCGGCTCGGCGTGCTGACGGACGTCGGCATGGCCACGCCGCGCATCACGACGGTACTGAGCGGTTGTGACGCGCTGGTGCTCGAATCCAACCACGACACCGCAATGCTGGCCGCGAGCCGCTATCCGCAGTCGCTGAAGGCGCGCATCGGCGGCAACCACGGCCACCTGAGCAACGACGCGGCGGCGGCCATCCTCGCATCGCTTGAGCGCAGCCGCCTTCGGCACCTGGTCGGGGCGCACCTGAGCCAGCAGAACAACCTGCCGGAACTGGTCCGCCAGGCGTTTGGCGGCGTACTGGGGACGAACGGGGAGGACGTGATCGTAGCCACGCAGGACGCGGGCTTCGACTGGCTGGCGCTCGGATGAGCAGGGCAGGGCCGCTGCGGCGGCCTGGTACGACTGCCGGGCGACAGACGCGAAAACGGCAGACGTAAAAAAACCGGCCCTCGGGCCGGTTTTTTTTCAGCTGACGCTGAGGCTTACTGGCTTGCGCCCGAAGCCGGAGCAGCCGTCGCTGCCGAAGCAGCCGACGCCACTGCAGCAGCAGCGTCGCTCGCAGCAGCCGTTGCCGACGAAGCAGCGGCAGCAGCGTCGCTCGCTGCACCAGCAACTGCCGAAGCAGCCGTCGAAGCAGCAGCAGCCGCGTCGCTTGCAGCCGACGAAGCAGCTTGATCAGCGCTCTTGTTGCAAGCAGCCAGTGCAACAGCAGCCAACAGGGAAGCTACGAGGAGGGATTTCTTCATGATCACGTCCTTTTATGGTTAAAGGTAAGCAACAGCGCGAAACAATACCGGTAATGTGCTCCAACACCGACCTGGGCCGCTGGTGGAGATGCACTTCTAGAGCGTGAATCTTCCCTACGGCTTGGGCGGAAATTATATGCACTTTCCTATCGACCGTCGACAAATGCGGGGTCAATACGTTGTCTTTCCCATACAGAATTTGATCTGTACGGGCATACGGGGCGACTCACACTAATTCCGGTTTCCGACCCGTATCCAGCCCGCACGATACCACTCGTGCAATAAAGCTGTCATTGAGGGAGCCCGGGATAGTGTTACAAACCGTTTCGCCTCCATCTGGCGTTGATTGGCCAGTTCGGGCAGCCATTCGCTGGCTTGCTCGAGCGGTCCTTCCTCGCCATTAATGAAGTACGAGCGCGCGTTATACATCAATGCGGCCCTTCTGTCGAGACACACGCCACGACGTGACGCTTGCGTGACGAACGCGGCTTCGGACAGCGGACGCGCGGGCGGGTCGAAAACGACGTTCGGTTTGGGCTCGCTCAGGTAGCAGCCGAGAAACTCTGCGACGTCGCGCTTGCGCCAGCGAATCGCGTCGACGATCTCGGCAACGCGCTCGACCATCGCCGGAGGCAGTTGCGCGGGCGTGTCGACGGCCGGCTGCTTCGGGTCGCGGTAGAGGTCGTCGCCGCACCCGTCCCGCAGGCCGCCACGCTCCGCGAGATAGTACAGGAACTGGGCGCCCAGTTCGCCTGCGGACGGCGCCCGGAAGCCGATCGAGCAGGTCATGCATTCGCCTTCGGCCACGCCGTCGTGCGCGATGTGCGGCGGCAGGTACAGCATGTCGCCGGGTTCCAGCACCCATTCGTCGCTCGGCTCGAAGTTTTCGAGGATCTTCAGCGGCACGTCCGGTTGCAGTGACAGGTCCTTCTGCGCGCCGACGCGCCAGCGGCGCCGGCCCTCGACCTGCAGCAGGAAGACGTCGTATGAATCGAAATGCGGGCCGACGCCGCCGCCGTCCGTCGCGTACGAGATCATCAGGTCGTCCAGCCGCGCGTCGGGGATGAAGCGGAAGCGGTCGAGCAGCGCGCGCGCCGCGTCGACGTGCAGATCGAGCCCTTGTACGAGCAGGGTCCAGGCCTTGCGCGTGACGGCCGGCAGCGAGCCCGGTTCGAACGGGCCGTGAGCCAGTTGCCACTTGTTACGAAAATGGGTGATCAGTCGCGATTCCGCGTCATAGTCCGTGGCGAGCTCGAACAGCGCGTCGCGCGAGACCGGCGACGCGACGCCGGGGATCGCCTGGCGGATCAGGAGCGGCTTCTTCTGCCAGTAGCCGCGCATGAATTGCGTCGGCGTAAGACCGCCGAGCAGCGGTGTGGGAAGATCGGAGGGCGGCGCGCCGAGCGGGGCGGCAGCGGCATCCCGCGGTTCGGCTTGAGACCGGTTGCGCATCGTATAATGAGACTTGTATTTGGGAGAATTGGATGAAAATCGCAAAAAACACCGTCGTGTCGGTCACTTACAAGCTGTCGGATGCACAGGGCAATCTGATCGAGGAAAGCGACGAGCCGATGGTTTATCTGCACGGCGGCTATGATGGCACGTTCCCCAAGATCGAGGAACAGCTCGACGGCCACGAACCGGGCTACGAGGCACAGGTCCAGCTCGAGCCGCAGGACGCGTTCGGCGACTACGATCCCGAACTCGTGAAGATCGAGCCGCGCGATCGTTTTCCCGAGCCGCTCGAAGTGGGCATGCAGTTCGAAGGCACGCCGGAAGACGGCGACGAGGAAGTCGATTCGCTGATCTATACGGTCACCGACATCGCCGAAGACAAGGTCGTGCTCGACGGCAACCACCCGCTGGCAGGCATGGCGCTGCGTTTCGCGCTGACCGTGAAGGACGTTCGCGAAGCCACCGAAGACGAAATCGAGCATGAGCACGCACATGGCGCTGAAGGGCTCGAGATCGTCGACGAGGACGAAGACGAAGACGGCGAAGCGCCGTCAGGGCGCACCCTGCACTGAGCTTGCAGGCAGGCCGGGCGCCGGCCCCGACGCTGGGGTTGGCACAGGCCACGACGCGCCGCCCGGAGCGGTGCCGTCGCCCTGCAGCGGCGGCGCGACCGACGACGAGTCAGGTAGCGCCGGCAATGCAGGGATTTCCGGCATCTGCGGCAGCGGGACGTCGTCACGGGGCACGAGCGGCAGCGCGGGGGGCACGGGCAGGTTCTTCGGTACTTCCTGCAGGCTCACGTTGAAGATCGTCTGCCGTGCCGGCGACACGCTCACCTTGACCCACTGATTCACCGGATGGCGCGGTCCGATCGCGACGCGCGTCACGTTACCGACCAGTTCACCGTCGTCCGCACGCAGCGGGCGGTCGATCAGAAAGCCGTTCGCCAGCGCTTCGCTGCTCGTGTGCATCACGAGTATCGGGCCGCGGAACGTCGCCGCCGCCTTCACCAGCGTTCGTTTCAACTCGCGGAAGCCGTCCCGCACGCGCGGCCGGTTGAAACGCAGCCATGCGAAGCGTTCCGCGCGTTCATAGCGCTCGAACTGCGGATCGCCTTCGAATATCACCACCATCGCACGCGCCTCGCGCCGCTTCGCGTATTCGGCCGCGTGGTCGATCCAGAAACCGTTCGCGATGATGCGGTCCTCGAATTCGCCGTTGCGGCCGCCGGCCGTCAGGTAATGGTTGTTCGGCGCCGGCGCGTTGAGTGCGACGTAGACGATGTCGTCGCGCATCCAGCGTGCATTTTCCCGATACGGCCGGAACCGTGCGACTTCGCTTTCCCGCGTGATCGGCAGCGCGCCGGGATCGGGCAGTGCCGAATCGGCGAGCAGCGTCTGCCGCAGGAAGTCGAGCCGCTCGACCGGATCGTAGCTACCGCCGGCCACGGTGTTGCACGTTGCCCAGTCGTCGTGACCGGGAATGAATACGAGCGGCACGCGTGCCGCATCCAGGATCGCGCCGCGCTGCGAATACAGTGCATCGCGGCACGCTTCCTTCGAACCCTTCAGATCGCCCGCATACACCACGAACGCGAGATTGCGCTCGCGCGCGATCGCATCGAGCAGCCGCTGGGCGGCCGGTTCGTCCGCAGGAGTGTTGATCACGCCCGACACGACCG
>NZ_LDVA01000246.1:0-79575 GCF_050768715.1 Burkholderia sp. ZZQ-2
CGTCGAAAGCGTGCAGCCGGCGGCGCCCGTTGCCGGTGCAAGCGGTCCGCATGTGTGGAGCGGTGCGATCCAGTCGGTGCCGTCGTCCGCGAGCGGTGCCGCGCTTCCGCCTGTTGCGGGCAGCCAGGTTTCGGGCATGAACGAACCGGCCGGGGCTGCGCCCGCCACGGGCGCGTCGCAGCCGCGGCCGTCGAGCCTGCAGCAACTGCTGGCGCTGAAGAACCGCGTGCTGATGGAGTTGCAGAAGCACGGCATCGGCAAGCCGGCCACGACGAACGAGGTCGCGCCGGCGCCCGTGCCGGCACCTGTCGCACCGCGTCCGGCCGCGAACGATACGGGCGCATCCGCTGCCACGCCGGCGGCAAGTGAAGCCGCGTCCGGCGTTGCTGCCAGCGCAGCGCAGCCGGCATCGGTATCGGCGCCCGCGCAATCGGCCGCGCCGGTGGCGGCACCTGCGCGCAGTACCGGGCAGATGGACTGGCGTCCGGCCGCGGTGGCCGGTGCGGCCGTGATCGTCCTCGCCGCAGGTTTTGCGTGGCGCAAGCGCCGGAAGGGCCGGCGCGCGGAAGAAACGGGTGATGCGGGTACGAGCGCGACGGCTGCTGCGGTCGTCGCGGGCGGGTCCGCGGCTGCGGCGGCAGAAGCCGAAGCCGCGCCGTCCGTCGAGCCGGAACTGCCGATCCGGCCCGAGATGCCGGTCGCACGCGACGCGGCTTCCGATTTGAGCCTTGCCGCGGCCACTGCCGCAGCGGCGGAGACGGTCGAGACGCCTGATGCGGATGTGCCGTCGGCGCCGGAAGTGGTGCCGACGCATGACGAGCAGCCCGAATTGCCGGCCGTGCACGCCGTAGTGCCGACCGCGAGCGAGGCGGCTCCGGCTCCGCACGATACCGAGCCGGTAGAGAAGATCGCTGCCGAACAGCCCGCGGAACAGCCTGCCGAGACGCCGATCGCCCCTGCGGCCACCGAAACGCAGCACGAGGCGCTGATGCAGAACGCGATCAGCGCGCTCAACAGCCTCGACATGCCGCTGCCGCCGCGCACGCAGGACGAGCCGTCGCTGGCGACGGACGAGTCTGCCGCGCAGGCAAGGCAGTCCGACACCGATAAAGTCGCAACTAACGGTCAAGTCGACTCGCGCCTTCCGATTGGCGCGATCGATCCGGCCCCCGAACATCCGGCCGATCAGGACGACGAGTTCGATTGGGATCCGGACGCGGCGACGCCTGCCGGCCAGGCGGGCAGCCCGTTCGCGACGTCGTCGCTGCCGCCGCTCGGCGGCGCGCAGTTCGGTGCACTGAAGCTCGACTTCGATCTGGACCTGCCGTCGACGCCGGGCGCCGCGTTGCCGGCGCTGACGCCGAACGAACTCGCCCGCATCGCGCGCAACAAGCTCGACCTCGCGACCGAATACGTCGAGCTGGGCGATCTGTCCGGCGCACGGACGCTGCTGCAGGAAGTGGTCGACGCGAACGACACCGCGACGCGCGACGATGCGCGTGCGCTGCTCGCGAAACTGGCGGACGAGGCGTGATGCGGATCGCGCTCGGCATTCAGTACGACGGCGCGGCGTTCTGCGGCTGGCAGGCGCAGCCGCACGGCAAGACCGTGCAGGATCGGCTCGAGCACGCGCTGGCCGAGTTCGCGCGCGTGCCGCTGCATACGACGGTGGCCGGGCGGACCGACACGGGCGTGCACGGGCTCGGGCAGGTCGTGCATTTCGATACCGACCTGGATCGCGAGGTGTTCTCGTGGGTGCGCGGGACCAACGCGTTCCTGCCGCCGACCGTAGCGGTGCAATGGGCGAAGCCGATGCCGGAGACGTTTCACGCGCGTTTCTCGGCGTTCGAGCGCACCTATTACTACGCGCTGTACGTGCATCCCGTGCGCTCGCCGATGCTGGCGGGGCGCGCGGGCTGGATCCATACGCCGCTCGACGACGACGCGATGCGCGCCGCCGCCGCGCACCTGATCGGCGAGCACGACTTCTCGTCGTTCCGGTCGTCGGAATGCCAGTCGAAGACGCCGGTCAAACACCTGTACCAGATCGACGTGCGGCGCGTGGGCCATTTCATTCATTTCCGGTTCCGCGCCAACGCGTTCCTGCACCACATGGTGCGCAACCTGATGGGCTGCCTCGTCGCGGTCGGCCGCGGCCGCTATCCGGCCGACTGGCTTGCCGACGTGCTGGCCGGGCGCGACCGTAATCTCGCGGCGCCCACGTTCATGGCCGACGGGCTGTACCTCGCCCACGTCGGCTACCCGGCGGAATTCGCCGTCCCGCCCGCGCAGCTCGGCAGCGTGCCGTGGAGCAGCGTCTGGGCCGACCTGGACCCTCAACCATGACGGATCACGCCGTGTCTCCTTCGACTCCCGCCGCGGCCGGCCTGCCGCCGCGCACGCGCATCAAGCTGTGCGGCCTGTCGCGTCCCGAGGACGTGCTGCACGCGGCGGCGCTCGGCGCCGACGCGATCGGTCTCGTGTTCTACCCGAAGAGTCCGCGCGCGGTGACGATCGCGCAGGCGGCCGAGCTGGCGCGCCTCGCGCCGCCGTTCGTGTCGGTGGTCGGGCTGTTCGTGAATGCGACCGAAGCCGAGATCGAGGCCGTCGTGCGCGACGTGCCGCTCACGCTGCTGCAGTTCCATGGCGACGAGACGCCCGGGCAGTGCGACGCCCTCGGCCGCGCGGCACGCCTGCCGTGGTTGCGCGCGGTGCGCGTCGGCCCCTCGACGCAGCCGGCCGATTTGGTAGAATCGGCACTTCATTATTCGAAAGCGCGCGGCCTCCTGTTCGACACCCTGGTGCCGGATTACGGCGGTAGCGGCAAGGTCTTCGATTGGTCTCTTATTCCCGCAGAGCTCGCGCATCGGGCCGTTTTGAGTGGTGGCTTGAGCGCGCAAAACGTCGGTGATGCGATTCGCCAGTTGCGCCCGTTTGCTGTCGATGTCTCGAGTGGCATCGAAGTGGAGGGCGCGAAGGGCGTGAAGGATCACGCCCGGATGGCGGCGTTCGTACGCGCGGTGCGCGAAGCGGACGCCGGGTGATGCAAGCCGGCGCGGCCCCGAAAGCGGGGCGCCCCGACCGATCGAGAGAGACACCATGTACAACCTTCCTGATGACCGCGGCCACTTCGGCCCGTATGGCGGCGTGTTCGTCGCCGAGACGCTGATTCACGCGCTGGACGAACTGCGCGCGGCGTATGAAAAATTCCAGAACGATCCCGATTTCGTCGCCGAATTCGAGCGCGAGCTGAAGCATTTCGTCGGTCGCCCGTCGCCGATCTATCACGCACAGCGCTGGAGCGAGACGCTCGGCGGCGCGCAGATCTACCTGAAGCGCGAAGACCTGAACCACACGGGCGCGCACAAGATCAACAACGTGATCGGCCAGGCGCTGCTCGCGAAGCGCATGGGCAAGAAGCGCGTGATCGCCGAGACGGGCGCCGGCCAGCACGGCGTCGCGACCGCGACGATCTGCGCCCGCTTCGGGATGGAGTGTGTCGTCTACATGGGCTCGGAAGACGTGCGCCGCCAGGCCGCGAACGTCTACCGGATGAAGCTGCTTGGCGCGACGGTCGTGCCGGTCGAATCGGGTTCGCGCACGCTGAAGGACGCGCTGAACGAAGCGATGCGCGACTGGGTCACGAACATCGAGAGCACGTTCTACATCATCGGCACGGTCGCGGGCCCGCACCCGTACCCGATGATGGTGCGCGACTTCCAGCGCGTGATTGGCGACGAGTGCAAGGTGCAGATGCCCGAGCTCGCGGGCCGGCAGCCGGACGCGGTGATCGCCTGCGTCGGCGGCGGCTCGAACGCGATGGGCATCTTCTATCCGTACATCGACGACACGTCGGTGCAGCTGATCGGCGTCGAAGCGGCCGGCGACGGCCTCGACACGGGGCATCACGCGGCGTCGCTGATCGCCGGCAGCCCGGGCGTGCTGCACGGCAACCGTACCTATCTGCTGCAGGACGACAACGGCCAGATCATCGAGACGCATTCGGTGTCGGCGGGCCTCGACTATCCGGGCGTCGGCCCCGAGCACGCATGGCTCAAGGACAGCGGCCGCGCACAGTACGTCGGCATTACCGACGAGGAAGCGCTGAAGGCGTTCCACGACTGCTGCCGGATCGAGGGGATCATTCCCGCGCTCGAGTCGAGCCACGCGATCGCATATGGCGTGAAGCTCGCGCCGACGTTGCCGAAGGACAAGATCCTGCTCGTCAACCTGTCGGGCCGTGGCGACAAGGACATGCACACGGTCGCCGAGCGATCGGGCATCGAGCTCTGACCCCGACCGATGCGTGACCTGATCGAAGAACCGGGCGGCGGTGCCGCGAGCGAGGCGGGGGCGGTTCAGCCCGCCGCCACCGTGCCGCGCGCGCTGCCGTCCGGGATCGAACTGCACAACCGCGATTTCCTGACCGATGCCGCGCACCTGCCGGACGCGTCGATCGACCTGATCGTCGCCGATCCGCCGTACGGGCTCGGCAAGGACTACGGCAACGACTCGGACAAGCGTTCGGGCGACGACTTTCTCGCGTGGACGCGCGAGTGGCTCGAGCTCGCGATTCCGAAGCTGAAGCCGAGCGGGTCGATGTACATCTTCTGCACGTGGCAGTACGCGCCGGAAATCTTCAGTTTCCTGAAGACGCAGCTCACGATGGTCAACGAGATCATCTGGGACCGGCGCGTGCCGAGCATGGGCGGCACGACGCGCCGTTTCACGTCGGTGCACGACAACATCGGCTTTTTCGCGGTTTCCAGGGCGTATTACTTCGATCTCGATCCGGTCCGCATCCCGTACGACGCCGACACGAAGAAGGCCCGCTCGCGCAAGCTGTTCGAAGGCAGCAAGTGGCTGGAGATGGGCTACAACCCGAAGGACGTCTGGTCGGTCTCGCGCCTGCACCGGCAGCACGCGGAGCGCGTCGACCATCCGACCCAGAAGCCGCTGGAAATCATCGAGCGGATGGTGCTCGCAAGCTGCCCGCCGGGCGGCCGCGTGCTCGATCCGTTCATGGGCAGCGGCACGACCGCGGTGGCCTGCGCACGGCAGGGGCGCGACTTCGTCGGCTACGAGATCAACGAAAGCTATTGTGCGATCGCGCACGAGCGCGTGAGCGCGCTCGCTGTGCCGGCGTGCGCGTGAATCGCGCCGCCGCCTCGCCGAAGCATTGAGGAAAAATTGCCATGTCCCGTATTCAGCAAACCTTCGCCGCGCTCGCCGAACAAGGCCGTAAGGGCCTGATCCCGTTCATCACGGCCGGCGATCCCGATCCCGCGAAAACCGTCGAATTCATGCACGCGCTCGCCGAAGGCGGCGCGGACGTGATCGAACTCGGCGTGCCGTTCTCGGACCCGATGGCCGACGGCCCCGTGATCCAGCGCTCGTCGGAACGCGCGCTCGCGCGCGGCGTCACGCTGAAAAGCGTGCTCGCCGACGTGAAGCGCTTTCGCGAAACCGACCCCAAAACGCCTGTCGTGCTGATGGGTTATGCGAACCCGATCGAGCGGATGGGCGTCGACGCGTTCGCGGCCGAAGCGCAGGCGGCCGGTGTCGACGGCGTGCTCGTCGTCGACTATCCGCCGGAAGAGGCGGGCGTGTTCGCCGAGAAAATGCGCGCCGCGCAGATCGATCCGATCTTCCTGCTCGCGCCCACGTCGACCGACGAACGTATCGCCGACGTCGGCAAGATCGCGAGCGGCTACGTGTATTACGTGTCGCTCAAGGGCGTGACCGGCGCAGGAAATCTGGATGTTTCGAGTATTGCGGGTAAAATCCCGGCCATCAAGTCGCGCGTGCCGGTTCCGGTCGGCGTCGGCTTCGGTATCCGCGACGCCGAAACGGCGCGCGCGGTGGCCGAGGTGTCGGACGCGGTCGTGATCGGCAGCCGCCTCGTGCAACTGCTCGAAAGCGCTGCGCCGGAGGGTGCCGCCGCCGCGCTGAAGACTTTCATTGCCGAGCTGCGCGCCGCCCTGGACGGCGCGGGCAAGACGGCGCGATAAACACACACAGGAAGCGGGAACGGGCCGGTCGGCCCGGCCCGCCACGGAACAGGAAACCATACGATGAGCTGGCTCGACAAACTGTTGCCGCCGAAGATCAAGCAGACCGACCCGAAAAGCCGCAAGGGCATTCCGGAAGGCCTGTGGGTCAAGTGCCCGTCCTGCGAGGCCGTGCTGTACCGCAACGACGTGGACGCGAACCTGCACGTGTGCCCGAAGTGCGATCACCACATGCGCATCGGTGCGCGTGAGCGCCTCGACGGGCTGCTCGATCCGGAAGGCCGTTATGAAATCGGTCAGGAAGTCGTGCCGGTCGACACGCTGAAGTTCAAGGACAGCCGCAAGTACCCCGATCGTCTGAAGGAAGCGATGGACGACACGGGCGAGACCGACGCGATGGTCGTGATGGGCGGTGCGATCCACACGCTGCCGGTGGTCGCGGCCTGCTTCGAGTTCTCGTTCATGGGCGGCTCGATGGGCTCGGTGGTCGGCGAGCGCTTCGCACGCGGCGCGCAGAACGCGCTTGAACAGCAGGTGCCGTTCATCTGCTTCACCGCATCGGGCGGTGCACGGATGCAGGAAAGCCTGCTGTCGCTGATGCAGATGGCGAAAACCACCGCGATGCTGACCAAGCTGGCCGAAGCGAAGCTGCCGTTCATTTCGGTGCTGACCGACCCGACGATGGGTGGCGTGTCGGCGAGCTTTGCATTCCTCGGCGACGTCGTGATCGCCGAACCGAAGGCGCTGATCGGCTTTGCCGGCCCGCGCGTGATCGAGCAGACGGTCCGCGAGAAGCTGCCGGAAGGCTTCCAGCGCGCCGAATTCCTGATCAAGACGGGCGCGATCGACATGATCGTCGACCGTCGCAAGATGCGCGACGAGATCGCGCAACTGCTCGCGCTGCTGCAGCGACAGCCGGCCGACGCGCTGGCTTGACCGGCGCAAGGTTGTGAACTCTGCGCGTCGCCTGGCTTCCGCGTCAGGCGACGCGCTTCGTTTTTTGGCGTAGTGGCGGTACCGATCCAGATTTGAACCGATGAGCACTTTTCCCACTCTCGACGCGTGGCTTTCGCATCTCGAACGCGCGCACCCGGTCGGCATCGACATGGGCCTGACCCGCATCGGGCAGGTCAAGGCGGCGCTGCAGCTCGAATTCGCGTGCCCCGTCATTACCGTCGGCGGCACGAACGGCAAGGGCTCGACCTGCGCGTTCCTCGAGACGATCCTCGTGCGCGCGGGCTACAAGGTCGGCTGCCACACGTCGCCGCACCTGCTCGAATTCAACGAGCGCGCGCGCGTGAACGGGCAGAACGTCACCGATGACGAACTGCTGCCGCACTTCGAGGCCGTCGAAGCCGCACGCACGTCGTTGCCCGAGCCCGTGTCGCTCACGTACTTCGAATTCACGACGCTCGCGATCCTGCACCTGTTCGCGTCGCGCGGGCTGGACGCGGTGATCCTCGAGGTCGGCCTCGGCGGCCGGCTCGACGCGGTCAACATCATCGATACCGATTGCGCGATCGTCACGAGCATCGACATCGACCACACCGAATACCTCGGCGACACGCGCGAGAAAATCGCGTTCGAGAAGGCCGGGATCTTCCGTGCCGGCAAGCCGGCGATCTGCGGCGATCCGGCCGCGCCGCAAACGCTGATCGACCACGCGGAAGCGATCGGCGCCGACCTGTGGCTCGTCGGCCGCGATTTCCGCTACGAGGCGCAGGCAGGCGCGGAGCGCCAGCAGTGGAGCTACCTCGGTCGCGAGAAGCGCTATCCGGCGCTGGCGTACCCGGCGCTGCGCGGCGCGAATCAGCTGATCAATGCATCGGCCGCGCTCGCCGCGCTCGAGGCGCTGCGCCCGGTGCTGCCGGTGTCGGCGCAGGACATCCGGCTCGGCCTCGCGAACGTCGAGCTGCCGGGGCGCTTCCAGGTGCTGCCCGGCAAGCCCGCGATCGTGCTCGACGTCGCGCACAACCCGCATGCATCGGCCGTGCTCGAGCAGAACCTCGGCAACATGGGTTTCTTCCCGTACACGTACGCGGTGTTCGGCGCGATGCACGACAAGGACATCGACGGCGTGCTGCAGCACCTGAAGGGCGAGATCGACCACTGGTGCGTGACCGATCTGCCGCTGCCGCGTGCGGCCACCGCCGAGCAGCTCGAAGCCGCGCTGCGCAAGGCCGGCGTGGAGGACGGGCCCGATTCGAGCGTCACGCGTTACACGTCGCCCGCCGAAGCGTTTCGCGATGCACTAAAAAGAGCATCCGAGAATGATAGAATCGTGGTTTTCGGCAGTTTCCATACGGTTGCCGGCGTGCTGGCCTACCGTAAATCGCAGCAACACTGACTGACGGGCAGTTTCGGACTCAGCCATTCATGGGAATTTTCTCGTTCGGCAAGAAAGACGACGACGCGCCCCCGCGGCGCGGCGGTCGCACCGGGGCCTCCCGGAACGTGCGCACGGAGCGCACTGAACGCGTCGAGCGACGCTCGCGCCGCACCGAGCGTCCGGAATCGGACGCACTGCTCCTCGATCCGACCCTTCCAGAAAAGCAACGCGCGCGCCGTCGCCTCGTCGGCGCGATCGCGCTCGTCGTCGCCGCGGTGATCGTGCTGCCGATGGTGCTCGATTCGCACCCGAAGCCGGTCACCGACGACATCGCGATCGACATCCCGAACCGGCCCGCGCACCAGGCGGTCGCGCCGCGCGACGACGATGTGTCCGACGTGCAGGCCGGCGTCGCGCATGACGAACCGCCGGCATCCGACACGGCCGTTGCGGCCGCACCGGCGCCCGCGCCGAAGGATGCCGCCAAGCCGGCCGCGAAACCCGATACCACGACCACGGCGAGCGTGACGCCGCCGAAGCCTGCGCCGAAACCGGCTGCGCCCGCGGCGAAGCCGGCTGCGCCGAAGCCCGCACCCGCGGCCGTCGCGAATGCCGACGCCGCGAGCCCGGACAGCGGCGACGCGTCGTCGCCGTCGTCGCCGGCCGGTGCGCGCTTCGCGGTGCAGCTCGGGTCGTTCAAGGATGACGCGACGGCCCGTTCGTGGGCCACCAAGTTGAAATCGGCGGGCGTGCCCGCATATGTCGAGCATCGCAAGCAGTCGGATGGCAGCACGGCTACACTGTTGCGTGCAGGCCCGTTCGCGGATCGCGCGGCGGCTTCCGCCGCGATCGCGAAGGTGCGCGAAGCCGGTCTGACGCAGTAACGCACGATGCTGACGGCTTTCGACTACGCTGTATTGGCGGTGATCGTGTTGTCGGCGCTACGCGGTGCGTGGCGCGGCTTCGTGTCCGAGATTTTCGGGCTGATCGGCTGGATCGCGGCGATCGTGATCGCGGGCCGCTACGTCGGATTGGTCGTACCGTATATTCCGGCGAACTGGCCGGGCGGTGCGCTGACGCAGTGGGTGATCGCTTTCGCGTTGGTCGTGATCGGCGTGGTGCTGGTCGCCGGCGTCGCGAACGCGCTGCTGTCGCGGATCGCGCAGGCCAGTGGCCTGGGCGGCGTCGACCGCTCGCTGGGCATGATGTTCGGGCTCGTCCGCGGCTGCGTGCTGGTGGTGCTGCTGGTCGCGGCGGCCGGGCTGACCGAACTGCCCAAACAGGATTTCTGGCGCAATGCGCTATTGCGTCCTTTCGCCGAACAGGGCGTGCACGAGCTGAAGCAGCTCCTGCCCGACGGCATGGCCCAGTACGTACGCGTGTGACGACGCGGCTGGGCAGGACGGAACCGATTTTGTCATTCTGAAGGACATGCCATGTGCGGCATCGTAGGCGTTATCTCCCAATCCCCTGTCAACCAGCTGATCTATGACAGCCTGCTGCTGCTGCAGCATCGCGGTCAGGACGCGGCGGGCATCGCGACGGCGGACGGCAGCAATTTCCACATGTACAAGGCGAACGGCATGGTGCGCGACGTGTTCCGCACGCGCAACATGCGCAGCCTGCCCGGCACCTACGGCATCGGCCAGGTGCGCTACCCGACCGCCGGCTCGGCGTCGAGCGAAGCCGAGGCGCAGCCGTTCTACGTGAACGCGCCGTTCGGGATCATCCTCGCGCACAACGGCAACCTGACGAACTGGCAGCAACTGAAGGACGAGATGTTCCGGATCGACCGCCGGCACATCAACACCAATTCCGACAGCGAAGTGCTGCTCAACGTGTTCGCGCACGAGCTGCAACTGTCGACCACGGGCCTCGAGCTCGATCCGGCTTCGGTGTTCAAGGCCGTCTCGGGCGTGCATCGCCGCCTGCAGGGTTCGTATGCGATCGTGTCGCTGATCGCCGGCTACGGCCTGCTCGCGTTCCGCGACCCGTTCGGCATCCGCCCGCTCTGCATCGGCAAGCTCGAGACCGAGCACGGCACCGAATGGATGGTCGCGTCGGAGTCGGTCGCGGTCGAAGGCATCGGTTTCGAATTCGTGCGCGACCTGGAGCCGGGCGAAGCGGTCTTCATCGACAAGGCCGGCAACTTCCACAGCCAGCAGTGCGCGGAGAACCCGACGCTGAACCCGTGCATGTTCGAATACGTGTACCTCGCGCGTCCGGATTCGTGCCTCGACGGCGTGCCGGTCTACAACGTGCGCCTGCGCATGGGCGACTATCTCGCCGAGAAGATCAAGCGCGAACTGCCGAACGTGCCGATCGACGTCGTGATGCCGATTCCCGATTCGTCGCGCCCGGCCGCGATGCAGGTCGCCGCGAAGCTCGGCGTCGAGTACCGCGAAGGCTTCTTCAAGAACCGCTACGTCGGCCGCACCTTCATCATGCCGGGCCAGGCCGTGCGCAAGAAGTCGGTGCGCCAGAAGCTCAATGCGATGAGCATCGAGTTCAAGGACAAGAACGTGCTGATCGTCGACGATTCGATCGTGCGCGGCACGACCTCGCATGAAATCGTGCAGATGGCGCGCGATGCGGGCGCGAAGTCGGTGATCTTCGCGTCGGCCGCGCCGCCCGTGAAGTTCCCGAACGTGTACGGCATCGACATGCCGACGCGCGGCGAGCTCGTCGCACACGGCCGCACCGACGAAGACGTCGCGAAGATCATCGGCGCCGACCACCTCATCTACCAGGACGTCGACGACCTGCGCCGCGCGGTGCGCGACATCAACCCGAAGCTCGAACGCTTCGAGGCGTCGTGCTTCGACGGCAACTACATCACCGGCGACGTGACGCCCGAGTATCTCGATGCGATCGAGCGCGCGCGCCTCACGCCGGCGTCGCAGGCCGATCGCGATACGGCCGGCGACACCGAACGTTCGCAGATGAACCTGCAACTGTCGGTCGAGTGACACCGGCGCACGCTTTTATCGAGGCGTGATAGGATGTGGCCTTGCGTCGATTTGATATCAGCTTGCGGACGCGGGGCGACTTCCCAAAACAGCTAAAGCGAAGGCCGGTGGCAACCGGCCCGAGTCGATCGCTGTCGTACCGCACCGAAGCCCGCTGATGCCGACGCATAGCGGGCTTTTTGTTTTTTGGCCTGGTTTTGATCTGGCCTGCGCGATGCGCGTGGCCATCGGATACGGAAAACGGAACATGGACGACTCCCTCAACTTCGACACGCTTGCCGTGCGCGCGGGCACGCTGCGCAGCGACTTCAACGAGCACTCGGAAGCGCTGTTCCTCACGTCGAGCTTCTGCTTCCAGAGCGCGGCCGACGCGGCCGAGCGCTTCGCGAATTCGGAAGACTATTTCACCTATTCGCGTTTCACGAACCCGACCGTCACCATGTTCCAGGAGCGCCTCGCGGCGCTCGAAGGCGGCGAGGCGTGCATCGCGACCGCCTCCGGGATGGCCGCGATCATGTCGGTCGTGATGTCCGCGCTGCAGGCGGGCGACCACCTGGTCAGCTCGCGCAGCCTGTTCGGCTCGACGCTCGGGATGTTCTCGCAGATCTTCAGCAAGTTCGGAATTACGACGACCTTCGTCGACCCGACGGACCTGAACGCGTGGAAGGAAGCCGTGCGTCCGGAAACGAAGATGTTCTTCCTCGAGACGCCGTCGAACCCGCTGACCGAACTCGCCGACATCGAGGCGATCGGCAAGATCGCGAAGGCATCGAACGCGCTGTTCGTCGTCGACAACTGTTTCTGCAGCCCGGTGCTGCAGCAGCCGCTGAAGCTCGGCGCGGATGTCGTGATGCACTCGGCGACGAAATTCCTCGACGGCCAGGGCCGCGTACTTGGCGGCGCGCTGGTCGGCTCGAAGGAATTCATCATGGGCAAGGTGTTCCCGTTCGTGCGCAGCGCGGGCCCGACGCTGTCGGCGTTCAACGCGTGGGTGCTGCTGAAGGGGATGGAGACGCTGTCGCTGCGCGTCGAGAAGCAATCGGCGAACGCGCTGGAGATCGCGCGCTGGCTCGATTCGCATCCGGCCGTCGCGCGCGTGTTTCATCCGGGCCTCGAATCGCACCCGCAGCACGAGCTCGCGAAGCGTCAGCAGAAGGCGGGCGGGGCGATCCTGTCGTTCGAACTGAAGGGCGACACGCCCGAACAGCAGCGCGCGAATGCATGGCGCGTGATCGACAACACGAAGCTGATCTCGATCACCGGCAACCTCGGCGACACGCGTACGACCATCACGCATCCGGCGACCACCACGCACGGCCGCATCACGCCGGAGGCGCGCGCGGCAGCGGGGATCAGCGAAGGGCTGATCCGCCTGTCGGTGGGCCTCGAGGATGCGGGCGACCTGCGCAAGGATCTCGCGCGCGGGCTGGAAGGCTGAGCGCGGCACGTCACGCATGTCGTGACGTGATCCGACGTGACGATGGACGAAGGGCCGTTCGCGCAAGCGAGCGGCCCTTCGTTTTTGTGCCGATGAAATCGCGCGGCTTACCCGGTGCGATCTGCGTTGGCGTGCGTGTCGTTGCGCATCGCCTCCACCATCCACCGCAGCGTGTCGTCGAGCGGCGTGACGGGCAGCTCGCCCACCGCGCGCCGCAGCTTGTCGCGCGACCCGGACAGGCTCTTCACCTCGTTGTGCCGCACGAAACGCGGATCGATCGTCACGTCGATCACGTATCCGGCGATACGCGACAGCATCGCCAGCACTTCCTTCAGCGAATACGCGCGCTCCGAGCACACGTTGAACGTCTCGCCGGCCGGCGCGGCTTCGACCAGCTTCAGGTACGCGGCCGTCACGTCGCGCACGTCGGAGAAATCGCGGCTCACGTCGAGGTTGCCGAGCGAGATCCGCGGGGCGTTGCGCGCGTAGTGCGCGACGAGCTTCGGCAGCAGGTACGCATCGCTCTGGCCGACACCCGTGTAGTTGAACGGCCGCGCGATCACGATCGGCAGACGGTCGGCCCACAGTTTCGCCGCGTATTCCATCGCGAGCTTGCTGACCGCATAGTCGTTCGCCGGGGCGGGGGCGACGGTTTCGTCGAGCACGCCGGCGGTCGAATTGCCGTAGATGTTCGCGCTGCTGGCGAGCAGCACGGCCGACGGGCGGCGGTCGAGGCCCGCAAGCGCGGCCAGCAGGTTGCGGGTGCCGACGATGTTGACCGCGTAGGTTTCCGACGGCTCGTCCTGCGCGACATGCGCGCGCGCGGCGAGATGCACGACCGCATCGGGCCGGGCGTCGGCGGTCGCCGCGCGCAGCGCCTGTGCGTCGAGCAGGTCGACGGGCAGCAGCGTGCAGTGTGCGAAGGCCGGATCGTCGGGGCGCGCCGCGCCGGGCGCGACCGTGCCCCAGACCTCATAGCCGGCCGCCTGCAGGCGCTCGGCCATGTAGCGGCCCGTGAAGCCCGTCAGGCCGGTGACAAATGCACGGCGCGACGGGCGTCCGGCTTCAGAACGTGTCATGGTGTTGATTCCGCGTCAAATCGGCTTCGACCATCATCTGGCAAAGTTGTTCGAGCGTCGTCTTCGGTTCCCAGCCGAGCTTGGACCTGGCCTTGTCGGCGCAGCCGATCAGCAGGTCGACCTCGGCAGGGCGATAGAACTTCGGGTTCACTTCCACGAGCACGTTGCCGTTCGACGCGTCGAGGCCGCGTTCCTGTTCGCCCTTGCCGGTCCATTCGATCTGGTAGCCGGCCGCCGCGAACGCCATCCGCACGAAATCGCGCACGGTCTCGGTGCGGTTGGTCGCGAGCACGTAGGTGTCGGGTTCGTCGGCCTGCAGCATGCGCCACATGCCTTCGACATATTCAAGTGCAAAACCCCAGTCGCGCTTCGCGTCGAGGTTGCCGAGCTCGAGGCGGGTCGCCTTGCCGAGCTTGATCTTCGCGATGGTGTCGGTGATCTTGCGCGTGACGAACTCGCGGCCGCGCAGCGGCGATTCGTGGTTGAACAGGATGCCGCTGCTGCCGAACAGGCCGTACGACTCGCGATAGTTCACCGTCATCCAGTGCGCGTACAGCTTCGCGACGCCGTACGGGCTGCGCGGATAGAACGAAGTCGCTTCCGTCTGCGGGATCGACTGCACCTTGCCGAACATCTCCGACGTCGACGCCTGGTAGAAGCGCGTCTTCGGGCTCACGACGCGAATTGCCTCGAGCAGGTTCAACGGACCCAGGCCGGTCACTTCGGCGGTCGTCGCCGGCTGGTCGAACGACACGCCGACGAAGCTCTGCGCGGCGAGGTTGTACAGCTCGTCGGGCTGCGTGCGTTCGAGCAGGCGCAGGCTCGAGCCGGCGTCGGTCAGGTCGTGTTCGACGAGCGTGAGGTTCGGGTGCGTGTCGACGCCGAGCTCGGCGATGCGCCAGAAATTCACCGAGCTGGTGCGGCGGTAGGTGCCCGTGACCTCGTAGCCCTTGTCGAGCAGCAGCTTGGTCAGGTAGGCGCCGTCTTGCCCCGAGATCCCGGTGATGATGGCCTTCTTGCGAGTTTGGCTCATGACGTTGTCCTGGTAGAAACGATGGAGGGTGAAAGTCAGGCGGTCGTGCCGGCGGCGGCCGGCAGCGCACGGCGTGCGGGGCCGCGCGTCAGGCGCCGTTCGAAGCCGTACCAGCTCAGGGTCGCGTATGCGAGCGTGATCGCGAGCGCCAGCGCGGCCGTGACGAAGCGGTTCAGGTGCAGCGGCCACAGCGCGTACAGCACGCTGAGGTGGATCAGGTACACGGTGTAGCTGACGGTGCCCACGTAGACGAGCATCGGGTTCGTCAGCACGCGCTGCACGAGGCCGCGGCCGCGCAGCGCGATCACGACGATCGACGTGCACAGCAGCAGCGAGATGCTGTAGAGCGCGGCGTTCGACAGCGGCGTGTTCGCGGCGCGAAAACGCGGGAACGACAGGTGCAGCCAGCCGAGGATCGCGAGCGACACGAGGGCGCCGACGATCGCGAGCGGATAGAACGGTTCCAGCGCGCGCCGGTCGCGGCGCAGCACGATCGCGAGCAGCGCGCCGGCGGCGAGCAGGTCCATCCGGAACGGCGTCAGGTAGTAGATCGGCCAGAACGAGTCGAACCACGGCGTCGCGATCGCGCGCAGCACGGGGGCCGCGACGATCAGCGCGGCGGCGATCCACAGCAGCGCGCGCTCCGAGCACCACAGCACGACGAACGGCCAGAAGATGTAGAACTGCTCCTCGACCGCGAGCGACCACAGCACGTTCAGGCTGTCGTGGCCGATGCTGCCGAGCGACAGCCCGATGTTGGTCGAGAAGAACGCGAACCACGGCCAGTGCGGCAGCCAGCCCGCACCGAACAGGATCGTCGACACCACCAGCAGCAACACGTACGGCGGCAGGATGCGGCGCACGCGGCGTGCGTAGAAGTGGCTGAAGTACGACTGCCCGCGCGCCTTGCGATCGAGCAGGATGCCGGTGATCAGCAGGCCGCTCAGCACGAAGAACAGGTCGACGCCCATCCACAGCGGCGCCTTCAGCGCGTGCTGCAGGAACACGGCGCCCACCGCGATCGCGCGCAGCCCGTCGAGCTGCACGATGCGGCCGTGTGGCGGCGGGGTGGGGGCCGCGGGTCGCGAGAGGCCCGTCATCGCGCCGCTCCTTCGCGACGCGCGGCCTGAGCCGGGGCGAGTCGCACATCCGATGCGTAAACGTGAACGTAATGCATGCCATTAAATGAAATATCGAATCGAAATCGATTCTAGGGAAAAGAAATCGGCAAAAAAACGCGCGTCATTTATCCGACGACAAACATTCAAATGCCGGTTATTTCGGTCGGGGGATGAACGGTCGCCGCCCGGGAGGCCCCGCCAGGCGGTGAAAAGCGGCATTTTCTACAGACTGGAAAGCGAAACGCGGTCGTAATTGCCGTTTTCGGGTGTCTTTGCGCGTCTGTTCCGGTTCGATATTTCAGG
Organism: Burkholderia sp. ZZQ-2; assembly: GCF_050768715.1. Taxonomy (NCBI): domain Bacteria; kingdom Pseudomonadati; phylum Pseudomonadota; class Betaproteobacteria; order Burkholderiales; family Burkholderiaceae; genus Burkholderia; species Burkholderia sp. ZZQ-2. Next base: position 16,284 of record NZ_LDVA01000246.1, read on the forward strand.
CGGAAACATCCCCAAATATTTCCAAATTTCTTGTGATTATTTTTGCTTGTAACCTGCATCGCGACGTTTGAAACCCATTTAGCGACAGGGTGCGCCGGCAGCGGTGCCGGTCGCTCTTGCATCAAGTCTGGAGAAGCGCATTGCGACGTCTGATTCTGGTAGGCATGACGGTATGCGCGACGCTGCTGACGAGCGCCGTACCGGCCGAAACGGTGTTGCCCGCGACGACGTCGTGGATCGGCAATACGTTCGGCTATGGCGACGGCAGCTGGACGCAGATCGACATCCGCGCGATCGCGGTGACGCCTGAAGGCAAGGTGTATACGAATGCGCCATGGGACGAGAGCGGCGCCGAAGCGAGCGTCTACCAGGACGGAAAGATGCTCGGCTTCGCCGGCGGCACGCACGGCTGGGGCAACCTCGGCGGCAGCGCGATCGCCGTGAACAGCAAATATGCGTATGTCGCGATCGGTGTCGGCAACGAGCGCGGCCACCTGCAGTCGCCCGGCATCTGGCCGGACAAGGGCAAGCAGTGGTTCGGCATCTCGCGCCGCACGATCGGCGACATGAAGCAGCCGGCGCCGTTCCGCGCGGCGCCGCAGGTGGCTCCTGGCGGGCGTGCCGATGCCGGCCGCGCGCGGATGGCCGCGAGCTTCATGATGATGAACGAGGTGGCGGCGCCCGCGCGCTCGGAAACGGGCGAGCAGAAGGCGGAAGTCGGCGGCCTCGCGGCCGACGACAAGACGCTGTTCGCGACGAATCCGACGCGCGACGCGGTGGACGTGTACGACGCGGAGACGATGCAGCAGAAGGGCACGTGGAGCGCGCACGAGCCGGGCCGCATCGCGCTCGCGGGCGACGGCACGTTGTGGCTGCTCACGGACACGATCAAGGGGCCCGCGCACCTCGCGCACGTGCGCGCCGACGGCCGCAAGCTCGACGACGCCCCCGCGCTGCCGGAAGGCACCGACGCGGTAGACGTGGCAGTCGACGCGAAAGGGCGCGTGCTCGTCGCGGACAACGGGCCGCGCCAGCAGATCCTGATCTTCTCGAAAGGCGGCAAGGGTTATGCGCAGTCGGGCACGCTCGGCGAGCGCGGCGGCATCTTCGCGGGCCCGGTGCCGGGCCGGCCCGGGCCGCAGCGTTTCAACGGGCTGACGGGGGTCGGTGTCGACCGGGCGGGCAACATTTACGTGTCGATGAACGGCATCGGGCCGCGTCACGACACGATCGGTGCGGGGCTCGGCGCCGTGCTCGAAAGCTATACGCCTGACGGCAAGCTGCGCTGGCAGGTGCAGGGGCTGCTGTTCGTCGACGGCGCATGGCTCGACCCGGCGCGGCCGAACAGCGTGTACACGGGCAACAAGCGCTTCGAGCTCGACCTGTCGAAGCCGCCGGGCCAGGACTGGAAATACGTCGGCTTCCTGTCGAACCGCTTCAAGTATCCGGACGACCCCGTGTTCCATACGGACCAGTGGCCCGGCATGCCGATCGCGCGGCGCCTCGACGGCCGCACGTTCCTGTACCTGACGGACATGTACGCCGATCACCTGAAGATCTACCGCTTCGACGCGAAGCGCGACGGCGAAGTCGCGATTCCGTCCGGTCTGATCGCGGGCCGCGCGCGGCCGGTCGACAACGTGCCGAACAAGCCGCCGGGCGGCGACTGGCTGTGGCGCGACGCGAACGGCAACGGCCGGCTCGATGCCGACGAGTTCGAGATCAATACCACCGGCAAGGCGAAGGCGGGCGGCTGGGGCTGGTGGGTCGACGCGAAGGGCGACATCTGGCGCACGAGCGACGTGCGCGGCATCCACCGCTTCCAGTACGGCGGCGTCGACAAGGCCGGCAACCCGGTCTACTCATACGACAAGGTCACGACCTATCCGATGCCGCAGCCGTTCACGCAGCTGCGCCGCTCGATCTACGACGCGCAGACGGACACGCTGTACGTGACCGGTTACACGGCCGATGCCCCGCCGCAGCCGGGCATCAACAAGGAAGTGGGCCGTGTGCTGGTCCGCTTCGACAAGTGGTCGACGGGCTCGCCGGTCGTGCGCTACCAGGTCGCGCTGCCGTGGCAGCTCGACGCGAAGCCGATCTTCGACCTGATCGGGATCACGGCCGAGGGCCGCTACCTCTTCGGGGTGGAGCCGGTCGGCAAGATCCACGTGTACGACAAGGAAACCGGCAAGGAAGTGGGCGTGATGAGCCCGGGCGCCGAGGTCGGCAAGGCATCCGGCTGGGTCGACGTGCCGTTCGGCATCAGCGCGTTCCGGCGCGAGAACGGCGAGTACCTCGTGTTCGTCGAGGAAGACGCGCGCGGCAAGGTGCTGATGTATCGCTGGAAACCGTGACGGACGACGTCACACAAGGCAGAAGCATGGACAAAGGCATACTCAAGAACGTTTCGATCAACTTCATCGGGCTGATCCTGCCGACCTTCGTGTCGCTGGTGACGGTGCCCGCGTATATCCACGCGCTCGGCGTCGAACGTTACGGCGTCGTCAGCCTCGTGTGGACGCTGATCGGCTATTTCGGGATCCTCGATCTCGGGATGAGCATGGCCGCGCAGAACCACATCTCGAAGGCGCTCGCGAGCGGCAACGGCGATGAAAGCGCGCGCGTGTTCTGGAGCGCGTTCTGGTTGAACCTCGGCACCGGCATCGTGGGCGGGCTGCTGATCTATTTCGGCGCGTTCATCTACACCGCCTACTTCACGAAGGTGTCGGCGGCGATGCAGCACGAGGTGTATCTCGCGCTGCCGTGGCTCGCGCTCGCGATTCCGCTGGCGAACGTGTCGTGGGTGTTCGCCGGCGCGATCAACGGCGCCGAACGTTTCGGCGTGTTCAACACGAACCAGACGATCGGCACGTTCCTGTTCCAGCTGCTGCCGCTCGGCGCCGCGTGGTGGATCGCGCCGAACCTGCAGACGGTGCTCGCCGCGGCGGTCGTCGCGCGCCTGATCGCGGCGGTGATGCTCGGCCACGCCAGCATCAAGGTGCTCGGGATCCGGCGCATCGATCCGCCGCAATGGGGCACCGCGAAAGGGCTGTTCAATTTCGGCGGCTGGATGCTGATCGCGAGCACGACGAGCATGATCGCCGACACGCTCGACCGCGTGATGCTCGGCGCCGGCATGGGCGCGAAGTTCGTCACTTACTACACGGTGCCGCAGAACCTCGTCACGCGCCTGAACATGCTGCCGAACGCGCTCGTGCGCACGCTGTTCCCGCGCCTGTCGGCGGTCGGCCGCGACCATGCGGACACGCTCGCGCGCCAGTCGCTCGAATTCCTGAACGGCGTGTTCACGCCGGTCGGCATCGTCGCGATCTTCGCGCTCGCGCCGTTCCTCACGCTGTGGGTCGGCGCGGATCTCGCCGCGCATTCGGCGCCGGTCGGCCGCGTGCTGGTGATCAGCGTGTGGCTCGTCGGCCAGGCGAGCGTCACGCGCATCCTGATCCAGTCGCAGGTCAATCCGTCCCGCGCGGCCTTTGCCGGGCTCGTCCAGATGCCGTTCTTCGTCGGCGGCCTGTGGTTCGGTATCCATCACTTCGGGCTGATCGGCGCGGCGGTGGTCGTCGCGGCGCGCGCGTTCGTCGACTACGGCGTGCTGCTGTACCTGTCGGCGATCCGGATGCGCGCGATCGTGCTCGACATGCTCGCGCACCTCGCGTTCCTGCTGGCGAGCCTGTTTCTGGCGCAGGCATGGCCGGGGCTCGTCGAGTCGATCGGCATGTGCGCGGTCGTGCTGCTGCTGAACGTCGCGTGGTCGCTCACGATGACGCCGGGGCTGCGCGCGCTCGTGCGCGACCTGTTTGTCCGTCTCAATGCGAGGAGAACCGCTTGACGTCTTCCGTTGCTTGAAAGCAGCGGATTCCCACAACTGGCGATGCACGTCCGCATCGGAGAATGTTCAGAGCAGCGTTGGTATCCCGATCATGCACGACACCGCAACCACTGCAGGCCCACTCTCTTATTCGCAGTCCCGCGATACCTTTCGGCCGCGTCGTGCTGTCTTTCGATCCGCACGACGAACAGGACTGGGTAGAACCGCTTTCGTCGACTTCCTCGAACGTGACCCCGTGCGCCATCGCCTTGTAACGGAGCTTGTTGCGGAAGGACGACCAGGATGCGTCGTAGACGCTCTTTGCCATTCTGGTCCTGGCGAGTTTGGCGGCGGACACGTTGCCGACCGCGATGTAGTCGAAGCGCCGCACCAGATCGAGCGCGAGCTTGTACTGGAAATCGGCGCGGGCATTTGCCACCTTGCCGTGCAGCTTCGCGATATGGCGCTTGTGCTTGCGTGCTCGTTGCGCTTTCGCCAGCTTTTCCGCCGCGCGCCGACCGAACCGGTCGTTGGGAAGCTTCTCACCGGTCGAAAGTGTGGCGAATTCTTTCAGACCGAGATCGATGCCGACACCGGAACGGATCGGGCGCGCGGGAACTTCGGGTACTTCGATCGCGACGTTCAGGAACCAGTTGCCGCGCGCATCCTGCGCGAAATTGGTTCCATCCTTGATCTTGCCTTCGGGAAGCGGGCGACTGTTGAACACACGGAACGTGTTGCCGGCGAAGCGAAATGCATCTCCTTCACGCTTCAGGTCACGCCCCTTCAGCGGCACCCAGCCGAGCGATTTCCTGCCGCGATAGCGCAGGTACGGGCGTCGGTGGTGGTCGCGCGACTTCGCGTATTGCTCACACGTTGCGTTGACCGTGCCGGAGTGAATGCCGAGCTCCTTGCTGCTGCCGGTTGTCAGTACGTTCAGGTCGAAGCCGGTCGGCCACCTCTTGCTCCACTTGAGCGCGTGCTTCTGCGTGTCGTTGCAGAAGTTCCAGACGTAGTTCACCGCTCGGCTCTGCTTGTTAAGCAGACCGCTGAGCGATTTCACCCGGTAGCGATAGACAAGAATCATGCCGGTCACTCTAACCTAGGAATGCCGTTTGTCGACGGCGCTCCTTTCTTCCCCGCCAACAATGGCAGGGCTTCTTGGAGCGACTGATGAATCGCGATCTGGCGGAACACGCCTTGTTGAATCTCGCCACGGCCGATGCCGCCGCGGCCGAAGCCGGCGATGTCGCCGCACTGCGCCGGCCCGTGCCGGGCGAGCGCGCCAGCGCGCGGCAACCGTCGCGCGCGCTGCGCGTGGCGATCGTCCACGACTGGCTCGTCACCTACGCGGGCGCCGAGCGCGTGCTCGAACAGATCGTCGCGTGCTTTCCCGACGCCGACCTGTTCAGCCTCGTCGACTTCCTCGACGACCGCGCGTTCGTGCGCGGCAAGCCGGTGACGACGTCGTTCATCCAGAAGCTGCCGTTCGCGCGCACCAAGTACCGCAGCTACCTGCCGCTGATGCCGCTCGCGATCGAGCAGCTCGACGTGTCGGAGTACGACCTGGTGATATCGAGCAGCCACGCGGTCGCGAAGGGCGTGCTGACGGGGCCGGACCAGATGCACATCAGCTACGTGCATTCGCCGATCCGCTATGCGTGGGACCTGCAGCACCAGTACCTGGAACAGTCGAACCTCACGCGCGGGCCGAAATCGCTGCTCGCGCGGATGATCCTGCACTACATCCGCAACTGGGATACGCGCACCGCGAACGCGGTGGACGGTTTCGTCGCGAACTCCGCGTTCATCGCGCGGCGCATCAGGAAGGTCTACCACCGCGACGCGGCGGTGATCTTCCCGCCGGTCGACGTCGACGCGTTTTCGCTGAACGCGGAGAAGGACGATTTCTACCTGACCGCGTCGCGGATGGTGCCTTACAAGAAGATCGACCTGATCGTCGAGGCGTTCTCGAAGACGCCCGAGCGCAAGCTCGTCGTGATCGGCGACGGCCCCGAGATGCAGAAGATCCGCGCGAAAGCCGGCCCGAACGTCGAGATCATGGGCTACCAGCCGTTCGCGGTGCTGCACGACCGGATGCGGCGCGCGAAGGCGTTCGTGTTCGCGGCCGAGGAGGATTTCGGGATCTCGGTCGTCGAGGCGCAGGCGTGCGGCACGCCCGTGATCGCGTACGGCAAGGGCGGCGCGCTCGAAACCGTGCTCGACCCGCAATCGAACCGGAATCCGACCGGGCTCTTCTTCGACGAACAGACGCCGCATGCGATCGTCGCGGCCGTCGACGATTTCGAGCGCGCGCCGCAGCGCTTCACGCCGGACGCATGCCGCGCGAACGCGGAGCGGTTTTCCGCCGATACGTTCCGGCGGCGCTTTCTCGACTACGTGGAAGCCGCGCTGCCCGGCTCGACCGCACAGCGCGGTACGGCCGTCGCGCCGCTGCCGGCCGCGCGCGGCCCGGCGACGCTCGTGCTCGACCAGAGCGGCGTGCTTGGCGGCGCCGAGCTGTCGCTGCTCGAGATCATGAAGCACATGCGCGCGAACGCCGACGTGCTGCTGTTCGACGACGGCCCGTTCCGTGCGGCGCTCGACGAGATCGGCGCGCGTGTCGACGTGGTCGACCAGGGCGCGCTCGCGGGCGTGCGCAAGCAGGGCGGCGTGTCGGTCGGCGCGGTGAAGCAGCTCGTGCGGCTCGTGCGCGATGTGGCGCGGCGCGCGCGCCGCGCCGAGGTGATCTACGCGAACACGCAGCGCGCGATGGTGGTCGCCGCGCTGGCCGGGCGGCTCGCGCGCAAGCCGGTGGTGTGGCACCTGCGCGACATCGTCAGCACCGACCATTTCGGCAGCAAGCAGTTGCTGGCGATCAAATACTGCGCGCGGCTCGGCGTCACGCGCGTGATCGCGAACTCCGACGCGTCCGCGCAGGCGTTCCGCGCGCTGACGGGCTTCACGCCGCAGCACGTCGACGTCGTGTTCAACGGCATTTCGGCCGAGCCGTTCGATGCGCTGGAAGGCGTCAGCCAGGCCGCGCTGCGCGCGCGGCTGGGGTTGCCCGAGCACGCATGGCTCGTCGGCTCGTTCAGCCGCCTCGCGCACTGGAAGGGGCAGCACGTGCTGCTGGAGGCCGCCGCGCGGCATCCCGACATGCACGTGGTGCTGGTCGGCGCGCCGCTGTTCGGCGAGGACGATTACGCGGCGCAGCTGCACGAATTCGTCGCCCGGCACGGGATGGGCGAGCGCGTGCATTTCCTCGGGTTCCAGCGCGACGTGGCCGCATGCATGACGGCGGTCGACGTCGTCGCGCATACGTCGATCACGCCCGAGCCGTTCGGGCGCGTGATCGTCGAGGGGATGCTCGCGCGCCGGCCGGTCGTCGCGGCCCGCGCGGGCGGCGTCGTCGAGATCATCGAGGACGGCGACAACGGGCTGCTCTGCGCGCCGGGCGATGCGGCCGCGCTGGCCGAGGCGCTGGATACGCTGAAGCGCGACGGTGCGCTGCGCGAGCGGCTCGTCGCGAGCGGGCGTGCGACGGCGGTGCGCCGGTTCGGCACCGAAACCTACGTGGAGCGGGTCGAGAAGATTCTCGCGGATACGGCGAAGGCCGCGAAGGCGAAAAGGCAGTAGCCGGCGCGAGCCGCCCCCCGGAACGAGCCCTCACGCGGCAATGCGCTGCGTGAGGGCTTTGCTTTTCAGCGCGGGGCCTGGTCGGGCGAGTGGCGGGCAGGTCGTTGCGTAGCGTGGCGGGCGCGTGCTTGCACGATCGCCGTTGGGGGGACGGCGGGCGATGCGAGACGGCAGTGGGATAGGGCGACGTGAGAAGGCGGTGCGAGAAGGCGGTGCGAGAAGGCGGTGCGAGAAGGCGGTGCGAGAAGGCGGTGCGAGAAGGCAACGCGAGAAAGACGGTACCCAGGGCACCCCGCGCAGCGAAAGCCGGCCGAGGACGGCCCAGGCGGGTCGTGGCGCGGCCCGACGCCGGAGGCCAGCCCATCCGGTCAACCTGGCGTGCCGACGCGCTCAGGCCACGATAAAGCCCCCGTGCGGCGGGGTGCCGCGCGGGGGCTCGGGAACCCGGGCCGGCCGGATCAGGCGGCCCGTTCGGGCGCCGGCGCGACGACGCGGGCGGGGCGGGACGGCTTGAAGCTGGCCGACCACGTCATCGCGGGCCGTTCGAACATCCGGTAGAACAGGTACGCGACCGGGATCGCGGCGGCCATGAACGCGAACGACGGCCAGATCGACAACTGCAGTTCGGAATGGAACAGCACCGAGCCGAGGCAGACGAACAGCGGCAGGTGAATCAGGTACAGCGAATAGCTGAAGTCGCCGAACCAGCTCAGCACGCGCAACGGCGGCGTCGTGCGCGGCGGGCGGGCGAGCGCGCGGTACAGGAAGCACGCGAAGCCGGCCGACCAGAGCTGGAACGCGCCGTACTGGCCGAAATGGAACGCGCCGCAGCCGGCGGCCAGCAGCACGGCGGCCGCGCCGTACCACGCGCGCGACGGCACGGCGGCCGCGTCGCGCGGCGACTGTGCGCGCACGTCGGCGATCCACGCGCCGATCGTCCAGGACAGCCAGTACGACGTGAAGAACTGCAGGTCGTGCCGTTCGAGCAGCCACGCCGACGCGACGTTGACGAGCGCGACCGCGGCCACGACCGCCGGCATGCCGATGCGCCGGCGTACCGCGAACAGCAGCGGGTAGATCGCGTAGAACTGCACTTCGAGCGACAGCGTCCACAGCGCGCCGTTCGACCCGTACGTGTAGCCGGCGACGCCCTGCAGCGAGAACAGGTTCACGAGGAACGCGACGAGGCCGACATCGCGGATCTTGTGGCTGACGGGCTCGATCTGCAGGCTGACCGAGTCGAGCGCGAGCGTGAACAGCAGTGCGGCTAGCAGCACCGGGTAGATGCGCGCGAACCGGCGCATCCAGAAGTTCGGCGCGTCGAGCCGGTACGCTGGATCGGCCGCGAGCTTGAGCGCCGCGTTGCGGTGGATGCAGTAGCCGCTGATCACGAAGAAGATCGGCACGCCGGCGGAGCCCCACGCGAACGGAAAGGTCAGGTAGCCGGCGATCGCGCCCGGGGTGAGCGCATGGCCGTAAGCGTGATGGAAGCTCTGCATGCCGACCCAGACGACCTGCCGGCAGTGGAAATAGGCGACGAGCAGCGCCGCGAAGCCGCGCATCGCGTCGATCACGTGTTCCTTGTGGTCGGCGACGGGCGGCGCGGTTAGAGACGATCCGCTGAAAGCTTGCATGCGATTCGATTCCTTGCGACGGATTGACGGGAAGTTTCATCCAATCGTAATGCGCAAGAATTCGATCAATGAATAAAAAAATCTCACCGGGAAATATCGGTATTCCACATCATGGTTTTATCGCGTTCGGAAAGCGGTTCCGCGAGGCAGGTCAATTATTTACCGATTTTTTTCTGATAGTTTGAAGCTCCAGTTGATTGATGCAAGGAGCGGCAAGATGGACATGCATTGGATCGCGAGCGCTGCAGTACTGCTGGTCATGGCCGTGCTGTCGGCGTACCGCGAGGCGCTGAAGAACGAACCGATTCGCCCGGGGCTCGAACGGGGCGGCGTGCCCTATATCGAGGAATTCGAATCGTAAGAATTTGTATCTGGAAAATCGGTAATTTGTTTCTGCCTCGGCACTCGGTTCGGCAATATCGACCGGGTTGAAAGGATTATATTTTTTCCGGAATCATTGGGCAATCAGTCCATATCGATAATGAGCGGAGTCGAATTGGCAGTACCGTCGATTCTCGATATGCCGTTCGGAACACAATCGCGCCGGGTCGCTGGTCGACGCGGCGCAGTCAACGCAATCAGGATGCGAACATGTTGAAAGTCACCAAGGCCGTGTTCCCCGTTGCCGGTCTCGGCACGCGGTTCCTCCCGGCAACGAAGGCGAGCCCGAAGGAAATGCTGCCCGTCGTCGACAAGCCGCTGATCCAGTACGCGGTCGAGGAAGCGATCAACGCCGGTATCACCGAGATGATCTTCGTCACCGGGCGCAGCAAGCGCGCGATCGAGGATCACTTCGACAAGTCGTACGAGATCGAGGCCGAGCTCGAGGCGCGCGGCAAGGAAAAGCTGCTCGAACTCGTGCGCGGCATCAAGCCGAGCCACGTCAACTGCTTCTACGTGCGCCAGCCGGAAGCGCTCGGCCTCGGCCACGCGGTGCTGTGCGCGGAGAAGCTGGTGCACGGCGAGCCGTTCGCGGTGATTCTCGCAGACGACCTGCTGCACGGCGAACAGCCGGTGCTGAAGCAGCTCGTCGACGTGTTCGACCACTATCACAGCTCGGTGATCGGGGTCGAGACGATCGCGCGCGACGACAGCCGTTCGTACGGCGTCGTCGAAGGCCGCGAATGGGAAGAGGACATCATCAAGCTGTCGGGCATCATCGAGAAGCCCGCGCCCGAGGATGCGCCGTCGAATCTCGGCGTGGTCGGCCGCTACGTGTTCATGCCGACGATTTTCGATCACCTGCGCAAGCTCAAGCCGGGCGCCGGCGGCGAGCTGCAGCTGACCGACGCGGTCCAGTCGCTGCTCGCGAACGAGCAGGTGCTCGCGTATCGCTACTACGGCACGCGCTTCGACTGCGGCAGCAAGATCGGCTATCTCAAGGCCACCGTCGAACTCGCGCTCCAGCATCCGGAAGTGAGCCGCGAATTCGAGGCCTACCTGCGTACCTGCTTGCCCGCGCTGGCTGCTGTCGCCTAAGCAGCCTCGCGCTCCGTTGTTTCAGGTGGTGGTTGTTCCGTTGGCCCCGGCCGCTCGCGCGCCGGGGCTTTTTTGCGTATACGGGCGAGCGGATGCGTGATTCTGGTGCGCACCGTCGAGGTGAGTGCGGTGGCGGGTTTGCCGCGCGAGCGTTGCCGTGTGCGGAGCCGGGCGCCCCGGCAAGCATGGGCGTCACGCCTGAAACCGGTGCCGCGACGGGTGACCGGGCGGCCTCTGGCGCGATTCGATTGCGCGCTGCACGTCGATGTTCGGTGCCACAGCGGTGCTGCCGGCGCCGGTCGATGACGGGGCACCACGCCACGCTGGCCGGGTGTCAGCTTCCGGGTGTGGCCCGAATCGCGGTTTTCCCGTTCGATCGTATCCGCATCCGCGCAGTGTTTAACGTGCCGACGTGCCCGGCTGTGCGACGAACCGCCGGGCCAGCATCGCGGCGACCGGCTTCTTGAAGTCGAGCAGCCGCTTTTCGAGGTAGCGCCAGGACAGGTGCGCGAGCAGCACGGCGAGCGCGAACTGCAGCATCTCGGGCAGCGTTTCGCGGACGATTTCCGGTATTGCCCCGTGCGCGAAGTGCGCGGGCAGCACGCCGAAGCGTGTCGGAATCAGGTTGTGGAACAGGTAGAAGCCGTAGCTGATCGTGCCGAGATAGACGAGCGGCGCCCAGTCGAGCAGCGCCACGACCGGATGCTCGGGTTCGCTGACGATCCACAGCAGCAGGGCGCCGAGCGACGCGGACAGGCCGAGATCCGCGAGGCCCGCGATCGCGTCGGGGAGTGCCGTGCATGCGGGCAGCACGAGGAAGAACACGACGCCTGCCGCGCCGAGCCAGCCGGGCGGCACGCGGCGCACGGCGGCCGCGCCGCGTCCGGCAAGCGCCATCGCGCCGACGCCGCCGAGTGCGATCAGCGCGAAATTCCACGGGGAAAATGCGTAGATCAGCACCGGCGACGCGTCGCACAGGTAGAGCGCGAGATGCGCGAGCGCGCACAGCACGACGGCCGCGATGCCGAGCGCGACGTGTCGCGCGGCCGGCACCGCGAGCAGCGCGAGCGGCGCGATCAGATAGAACTGCTGTTCAACCGCGAGGCTCCAGAAGTGCGACGTGGAGCCCGGCCAGCCGTCCTTCACGACGCCGATCCAGTAATTCGACAGGAACACCGCGTGCCACGCGAGCCCGAGATTGACGCCGCGCTGGTAGAACAGCGCGTGCGCGATCGCGAGCGCGGCGAGCAGCAGGTAATAGACGGGAAAGATCCGCAGCGCGCGCTTCGCGAGGAACAGCGCGAGCGCATGGCGGCGCGTCATGGTGCCGCATTCGACCGCCTGGCGATTGCGATGCAGCTCGCCGACGATCAGGAATCCGCTGATGAGGAAAAACGTCCACACGCCAAGCTTGCCGACGTCGACGGCAAGGACGTGGCCTTTGTGGGACAGGAAAACGAGGATGACGGCGAGGGCTCGCAGGCCGTCGAGTCCTTTGACGTATCGGGCTTCGCGCATGGAGGCATCCGGGCATTGAGCGCGCCCAGTATAGGTGCGCAAATATCGAACGTAATTCGCGTTCGGATGCATACGTGAAGGCGTTTTCTGATGCTGGAGCGTCGACGAAATCGCCCGCATGCAAAAAAACCTGCGGGAAACCCCGCGAAAACGCACAAAAGTACTCCACGAAGCGTCACGGCGCTTGTAGAATCCGGCGTTGAAGCGCGCGCGTTGCACGCTTCGTGTATCCAACGACCACACCTGGTAGGAGAAACATGGCGACTTCCGCAAAAAAGGTGGCCAAGAAGGCTGCCGCACCCGCCACCAAGAAAGTGGCTGCCAAAAAGGCTGCGCCCGCGAAGAAAGTAGTGGCAAAGAAGGTTGTCGCGAAGGCGGCACCGGCCGCTCCGACGCCGCTGAAGGACAAGTTCACGAAGGCATCGCTCGCAACGCACATCGCTGAGCGCGCAGCTGTCGAAGTGAAGGCGGTCAAGGCAGTGCTCGTCGCACTCGAGAACGTCGTGCTCGGCTCGGTCCACAAGAAGGGCGCGGGCGAGTTCACGCTGCCGGGTCTGCTGAAGATCACGGCACAAGTCGTGCCGGCGAAGAAGAAGCGCTTCGGCAAGGATCCGTTCACGGGCGAAGAGCGTTGGTTCCCGGCGAAGCCGGCCAGCGTGCGCGTGAAGGCACGTGCGCTGAAGAAGCTGAAGGACGCGGCAGCGTAATGCCGCGCGGCGGCTGCCGAATGCATTCGGCAGCGGCTGCGAAGTCCGACGATCCCCGTACGCGAAAGCGTGCGGGGATTTTTATTGCGCTGCGCAAAGCGCGCGGCGGCGAAGAAGTGCAGAAGTGCAGAAGCGAAATGGCGGAAAGGCCGGTTCGACGTGTGATGCACGCCGGACGACGAGTCGTGCATGCGCCATGACGAACGGCAATCCACTCACAGGGGCTCGCGCTCGCCGCGCCGGTTGCGCCTGTTGCGCACGCATCGCGAGATACGCGCATCGTGACTGAAATCATTCCCGACGAAATCGCGGCGCAGGTCGCCGCCGCATGCGACACGATCGAGCGGCATCTCGGCGCGACGCTGAACGCGATCCACCTGTTCGGCTCGGCGCTCGACGGCGGACTGAAACCGCGCAGCGACATCGACCTGCTGGCGACGATGTCGGCCCGGCCCGACGAGTCGACGCGGCGTGCGCTGATGCTTGGCCTGCTCGCCGTGTCGGCGCCGCCCGGCCGCGCAGGCGGCATGCGCGCACTGGAAGTGACCGTCGTCGCGCACGACGAAATCGTGCCGTGGCGTCATCCGGCGCGGCGCGAACTGCAGTTCGGCGAGTGGCTGCGTCACGATCTCGAAGCCGGCATCGTCGAGCCGGCGCTCGTCGATCACGATCTGGCGATCCTGTTGACGAAGGTGCGGCAGCACAGTGTCGCGCTGGCCGGCCCGCCGGCTGCTGCGTTGCTCGAGCCGGTGCCTGAGGGGGATTTTGTGGCCGCGTTGCTGGCGACCGTCGCGCAGTGGCATGCCGAACCGAGTTGGCGCGGTGATGAGTGCAACGTGGTGCTCGCGCTCGCGCGCATCTGGTACAGCGCCGCGACCGGCAGGATCGCGCCCAAGGACGTCGCCGCGACATGGGCGCTGGAGCGTCTGCCGGAAACGTACCGTCCGGTTGTAGCGGCGGCGCGCGCCGCCTATCTCGGCGGCGAGGAAGCCACGGCGATCCTGTCGGGCGAACCCCTCGCCGCATTCATCGGCTACGCGCGGCGAACGGTCGAATCGATGCTGTCGACGTCGCAGCCGATGCCGCGAACGTAGCCGGCTTGCGGGCGGGACCGACGAGGATCACGGGCGTTTGCGACGCTGTCGCACGCGTTTGCCGTCGAGCCGGACGCCTGCCCGGCGACCCGGCGCATCATTCGCACGCGCTTATGCGATGTGCATCGTCAGCCGGCCGTACCGGCAAAGGCGGCCTTCAGCGCGGCGTCGTCGAGTTTGACCATCTGCATCATCGCGGCGGCCACGCGCGTGGCCTTGACGGTGTCGCGGTCGGACATCATCGGGATCAGCGCTTCCGGAACGATCTGCCACGAGACGCCGTAGCGGTCTCGCAGCCAGCCGCAGGCGTCGGCCGTGCCGCCGTTGTCGAGCAGGGCGTTCCAGTAGCGGTCGAGTTCCGCCTGGTCGGCGCAGCTTACCAGCAGCGAGATCGCGTGGTTGAACGTGTCGGTGCGCGGGTGGCTCATCGCGAAGAACGGCTGCCCGAACAGTTCGAACTCGACCATTCGCGTGCCGTCGGTGCCGGGCACCGCCGTGACGCGCACGATGCGCGAATCCGGAAAGATGCCTGCGTAGAAGGCCGCTGCTTCTTCGGCTTCCGTCGAGTACCAGAGGAACGGCGTGATCTTCTGAATCGTCATGACGAATCTCCTGTCTGTATGGATTGGCCGGGGCGCAAATCGCGTGCCGGCCTCTGTACGACGGATGAAGGCCGTCGAAATCGACACGCCGGGGCGAACGGCCGTCGCTCCGGGGACGTGGCACCGACAGTGCGGATGGTAGTCCCGGCGCACCCGTGGCGAGCGAGCCTGGCATCAGGAAACCGCGTTTCCGGCGCATTGCGGCCGTCAGGCGCCGCTGCCGGCCGGGTGACGAGTGTCGGGTACCCGGACATCGGCCATCGGCCCGTGCAGGCCGTGCGGGCCAGCCGGCGACGGACGAAAAAAAAGCCAGCCGCGGCCGAAACCGGGGCTGGCTTTCCAGGTCGGCGGCAGGGCGTCGGAGACGCCGTGCACGCCGGGTACGTCGTTTTTAGAACTTGTGGCGCAGGCCGAGTGCGACCAGCTCTTGCGAGCTCTTGCCGGCGATACCGTACGAGCCGATCGACGCTTGCGCATCGGTGCCGTCCGCGTTCTTGCCGCTTGCGTGTTGATACGCACCAACCAGGTAGATGTCCGTGCGCTTCGACAGCGAGTAATCGGCGCCCAGCGAAACCTGATGGTACTTGCCGTTGTTGTCGCCGTTGCCCTTCGTGTAGATGTAGCCGAGGCCGAGCAGCAGCGGTGCCGATGCCTGATACGTGACGAACGCGCGACCCGTGTTGTACTTCTGGTTCGTGCCGAACGCCGAGTTGCCGTCCGCCTTGTATTGCGCGTTGCTGTAACCGGCGCCGACCGTCACCGGGCCGAATGCGTACTGGCCAGCCACTTGCGCGATGCCGATCGACGTCGACGACGTGAACGCGTTGTTGATGAAGGTCGTGCCCGAATCGCCGTCGAAGATCGCGTCCGACGAGCCGGCCCAGCCGCTACGCGTGCCGCTGGCGCTGAGTGCCGATGCGTTGTTTGCGTGGAAGTAGCCGGCAGCCAGGCCGAGCGGGCCGTTGTTGTACGCGGCTGCTGCTGCCCACGTCTGACCCTTGCCGGTCGAACCTGCAACACCGCCGAATGCGTACATCGCTTCGACTTGCAGGCCTGCCCAGACCGGCGACGTGTACTTCACTGCGTTGCTGACGCGCAGGCTGTTGTCGTTGTTGTCGACGTCGCCCGGCGTGGCGAACACGCTGCCGAAGTAGTTGTCTGCCGTGACTGCCTGGACCAGGTCGACGAGCGGGTCATACTGGCGGCCGAGCGTGACGGTACCGTACTGGTCGCTCTGCAGGCCGACGAATGCCTGGCGGCCGAACATGCGGCCACCCTGGCCCAGTGCACCCGATGCCGAGTTGAAGCCGTTTTCCAACTGGAAGATCGCCTTCAGGCCGCCACCGAGGTCTTCGGAACCCTTCAGGCCGAAACGGCTGCCTTGCAGGTTGCCGCTACCCATCGACCACGAATTGTTGCCTTGACCTGCGTTACCGTGAACATAGGTGATCGACGTGTCGATCACGCCGTACAGCGTCACGCTCGACTGTGCCTGAGCAGCGCCGGCGGCGCCCAGCAGCGCGAGCGAGAGGGTCGAGAGAGCAAGTTTCTTCATCGTTGAGTTTCTCCACGCAAGTGATTCATCGTTATTTGTTGCGGATTGGAGAATAGCTCAGTGCCATAGACGCAAGAAAGCCTAAAAAATAAAGTGTCTCGAAAAGGTAACAGCGCGAAAAAGTCCATATATATCAAGCACATCAACGACTGTTCCCATTTTTGAAATAGTTGACATTTGCTGCGGCGCGATTGTTTCAAAAGTTGACGCGCATTGCGGCAGGCAGCCTGTTTTGGCCTGTTGGCGGGCAGAAATGGATGCTTGCAAACGTTTGCGGTTGCGGCAACGAAGCCGGGGCATGCAAAGGACTTATCAACGTCGCGCGAATGCGCGGCGGACTGGGGTGGTTGCAGGAAGGCAGACGGGTGTGCTGGGGCGCGCCGCGACGTTGCGAACAGCGTGAATCAGTCGTCGCGCATGCGATCGACGGGCCGGTCGGCTTGAGCGGACGCGGCCGGTGCGGTACCGGCGAGACGATGCGCGTTGCCGCGGGCCGCCGCGAATTCCGCGCCGAGCAGCAGCACGATCGCGGAGAAGTACAGCCACATCAGCAGGACCGCGAACGATCCGGCCGCGCCGAATGCACTGGCGGTGCCCGCGTGTGCGAGGTACAGCGCGAACAGTTTCTTGCCGCCCGAGAACAGGATCGCGGACACGATGCCGCCGATCGCGGCGTCGCGCCACGCGACGCGCGCATCGGGCAGGAACTTCATCAGCGATGCGAACGCGGCCGCGAGCACGGCGATGCCGACGAAGAACTGCACGAGGTTCGTGACGACCACGTACGGCGAATTGCCCAGCAGCCAGGTGCCGACGAACGTGATCGCGGTGTCGAGCACGAGCGACACGATCAGCAGGAACGCGACGCCGAGCACGAGCCCGAACGAGATCAGCCGCACGCGCACGAGCCCGAGCATGCTCGACCAGCGGTTCTCGGTGGCCGGCCAGATCACGCTGAGCGCGGCGCTGAGCGACGCGAAGGTGGCCGACGCGCCGATGGCCAGCGCGGCGAACGAGATCAGGGTTGCGAGGCCGCCGCGCTCGCCCGCGCGGTGCGCGTTCTGCACGATCGTCTGGATGCTGGCCGCCGCGTCGTCGCCGATCAGCTGGTGCGCCTGTTCGAAGACCTGGCCGCGGGCGGCGTCGTCGCCGTAGAACCAGCCGGCCACGGCAATCACCATCACGAGCATCGGCGCGAGCGAGAACGCGGAGAAGAATGCAATGCCCGCGGCCATCGCGGAGCAACGGTCGGCCGAGAAGCGCTTGAACGCCGTGAGGGCCCAGTTGGCCTGTTGTTGCGCGAGACGGGTGGCTTCGGAGGTGATCTGTCGTTTCATGACGGTTCGGTGGCGCGCGGAACGCGGGTCATCGTTGGTAATCAGACAATTCAGTATTGATCCGAAGATTCGAACATAGTTGCGCGAACTGTCTATAATTCCTTTCAGTTTCCTCACCCCCACAATAACGCCGAGACCAGCCATGCTCCAAATGTCCCGGCGCCAGTTCCTGAAGGTGACGGCTACGTCGCTTGCCGGATCGAGTCTAGCCCTGATGGGCTTCTCTCCGTCCGAAGCGCTCGCCGAAGTCCGACAGTACAAGCTGGCGCGCACCGTCGAAACGCGCAACACCTGTCCATACTGTTCAGTGGGTTGCGGCATCCTGATGTACAGCCTCGGAGACGGCGCGAAGAACGCGCAGCCGAGCATCATCCACATCGAAGGCGATCCCGACCATCCCGTCAATCGCGGCACGCTGTGCCCGAAGGGCGCGAGCCTGATCGACTTCATCCACAGCCCGAACCGCCTGACGCACCCCGAGTATCGCGCGCCCGGCTCGGACAAGTGGGAACCGATCTCGTGGAACGACGCGCTCGACCGGATCGCGAAGCTGATGAAGGCCGACCGCGACGCGAACTTCGTCGAGACGGCGGAGGACGGTGCGAAGGTCAACCGCTGGCTGACGACCGGCATGCTGGCCGCGTCGGCGGGCAGCAACGAGGTCGGCTACCTGACGCACAAGACGGTCCGCAGTCTCGGGATGCTCGCATTCGACAATCAGGCGCGTGTCTGACATGGCCCGACGGTGGCAGGTCTTGCCCCGACGTTTGGCCGTGGAGCGATGACGAACCATTGGGTCGACATCAAGAACGCGGACGTGATTCTCGTGATGGGCGGCAATGCAGCCGAGGCCCATCCGTGCGGTTTCAAGTGGGTAACGGAGGCGAAGGCGCACCGCAAGGCGCGGCTGATCGTCGTCGACCCGCGCTTCACGCGTACGGCCTCGGTGGCCGACTACTACGCGCCGATCCGCACCGGCACCGACATCGTCTTCCTGGGCGGTGTGATCAACTATCTGCTGACGAACGACAAGATCCAGCATGAGTACGTGAAGAACTACACGGACTTCTCGTTCATCGTGCGCGAGGATTTCGCGTTCAACGACGGCATCTATTCCGGCTACGACGCCGAGAAACACGCATACCCGGACAAATCGAGCTGGGACTACGAGCGCGGCGACGACGGCTTCGTGAAGGTCGACCCAACGCTGCAGCACCCGCGTTGCGTGTACAACCTGCTGAAGCAGCATTACGCGCGCTATACGCAGGACATGGTCCAGCAGGTCTGCGGCACGCCGAAGGAGAAGTTCCTGAAGGTGTGCGAGATGCTCGCGACCACCGCCGTTCCCGGCCGCGCCGGCACGGTGCTGTACGCGCTCGGCTGGACGCACCACTCGATCGGCGCGCAGATCATCCGCACCGGCGCGATGGTGCAGCTGCTGCTCGGCAACATCGGCATCGCCGGCGGCGGGATGAACGCGCTGCGCGGCCACTCGAACATCCAGGGGTTGACCGACCTCGGGCTGATGTCGAACCTGCTGCCGGGCTACATGACGCTGCCGATGCAGGCCGAGCAGGATTTCGACGGCTACATCAAGAAGCGCGTGCAGCAGCCGCTGCGGCCGAACCAGCTGAGCTACTGGAAGAACTACAAGGCCTTCCACGTCAGCTTCATGAAGTCCTGGTGGGGCGACGCGGCGACCGCCGAGAACAACTGGGCCTACGACTACCTGCCGAAGCTGGACAAGCAGTACGACCTGCTGCAGGCGATCGAGCTGATGAATGCCGGCAAGATGAACGGCTACATCTGCCAGGGCTTCAACCCGCTCGCGGCGGCGCCGTCGAAGGTGAAGACGGCGGCAGGGCTCGCGAAGCTGAAGTGGCTCGTGATCATGGATCCGCTCGCGACCGAGACGTCCGAGTTCTGGAAGCATCACGGCGACTACAACGATGTCGACGCGTCGAAGATCCAGACCGAGGTGTTCCGCCTGCCCACCACGTGTTTTGCGGAGGAAAACGGTTCGCTCGTGAGTTCGAGCCGCGTGCTGCAATGGCACTGGAAGGGCGCGGAGCCGCCGGGCGAAGCGCGTAGCGACCTCGAGATCATGTCGGGGCTGTTCCTGCGCATGCGCAAGATGTACCAGACGGACGGCGGCAAGTATCCGGACCCGATCGTCAACCTGACCTGGCCGTACGCGAACCCGGAAAGCCCGACGCCCGAAGAGCTCGCGATGGAGTTCAACGGCCGTGCGCTCGCCGATCTGCCCGATCCGAAGGATCCGGCCAAGACGCTCGTGAAGAAGGGCGAGCAGCTGGCCGCGTTCGCGCAACTGAAGGACGACGGGACGACCGCGAGCGGCTGCTGGATCTTCTGCGGAGCCTGGACGCAGGCCGGCAACCAGATGGGCCGGCGCGACAACTCCGATCCGACCGGCATCGGCCAGACGCTGAACTGGGCGTGGGCCTGGCCGGCGAACCGGCGGATCCTGTACAACCGCGCATCGTGCGACGTGAGCGGCAAGCCGTTCGACCCGACCCGCAAGCTGATCGGCTGGAACGGCAGCGCGTGGAAGGGCGCCGACATCCCCGATTTCAAGGCGGACGAACCACCCGAAAACGGGATGGGGCCGTTCATCATGAATCCGGAAGGTGTCGCGCGCTTCTTCGCGCGTGCGGGGATGAACGAAGGCCCGTTCCCCGAGCACTACGAGCCGTTCGAAACGCCGATCGGCACGAACCCGCTGCACCCGAACAACCCGCTGGCGCTGAACAACCCGGCCGCCCGCGTGTTCCCGGACGATCGGGCGTCGTTCGGCCAGGCACCGGAGTTCCCGCACGCGGCGACCACGTACCGGCTGACCGAGCATTTCCACTACTGGACCAAGCATGCGCGGCTGAACGCGATCATCCAGCCCGAGCAATTCGTCGAGATCGGCGAAGACCTCGCGAAGGAAGTCGGCGTCGCGCATGGCGAACGCGTGAAGGTGTCGTCCAAGCGCGGCTACATCATCGCGGTCGCCCTCGTCACGAAGCGGATCAAGCCGCTGATGGTCGACGGCAAGAAGGTCCAGACGGTCGGTGTCCCGTTGCACTGGGGCTTCAAGGGTCTGACGAAGCCCGGCTATCTCGCGAATACCCTGACTCCGTCCGTGGGTGACGGCAACTCCTATACACCGGAATTCAAGTCGTTCCTGGTGAAGGTCGAAAAGGCGTAAGGGGAAAGAGATGGCATTGCAATCGCTAGATATCAAGCGCGTCTCGGCCACCACGACGCCACCGCCCACGGTGCGCGAACCGGTGACCGGGAGCGTCGCGAAGCTGATCGACGTATCGAAGTGCATCGGCTGCAAGGCATGCCAGACGGCATGCATGGAGTGGAACGACCTGCGCGACGAAGTCGGCACCAACGTCGGCGTGTACGACAACCCGGCCGATCTCTCCGAGCACTCGTGGACGGTGATGCGGTTCGCCGAATACGAGAACCCGGCGGGCGACCTCGAGTGGCTGATCCGCAAGGACGGCTGCATGCACTGCGAGGACCCGGGCTGCCTGAAGGCGTGCCCGTCGCCGGGTGCGATCGTGCAGTACAACAACGGGATCGTCGATTTCCACGAGGAGAACTGCATCGGTTGCGGCTATTGCGTGACCGGCTGCCCGTTCAACGTTCCTCGGATCTCGAAGAAGGATCATCGCGCGTACAAGTGCACGCTCTGCTCCGACCGCGTCGCGGTCGGCCAGGAACCGGCCTGCGTGAAGACCTGCCCGACGGGCGCGATCGTGTTCGGCACCAAGGAGGACATGAAGCAGCACGCGGCCGAGCGGATCGAGGACCTGAAGGAGCGCGGCTTCGAGCATGCGGGGCTGTACGACCCGCAGGGCGTCGGCGGCACGCACGTGATGTACGTGCTGCACCATGCCGATAAACCGTCGCTGTACCACGGGCTGCCCGACAACCCGTCGATCAGCCCGATGGTGAAGCTGTGGAAGGGCATTGCGAAACCGCTCGCGGTGGCCGGCATCGCGCTGACCGCGCTTGCCGGGTTCTTCCACTACGTCCGGGTCGGTCCGAACGAGGTGAGCGAAGAGGAAGAATCGGCCGCGCGCGACGAGGCGCGACGCATCAAGGAGGACGCGAAATGAACCACGACGACCCCAACCTGATCGTCCGCTACACGCCGAACGAGCGCACGAACCACTGGATCACCGCGATCACGTTCGTGCTGCTCGCGCTGTCCGGGCTCGCGCTGTTTCATCCGTCGATGTTCTGGCTGACCGCGCTGTTCGGCGGCGGCCAGTGGACGCGGATCCTGCATCCGTTCGTCGGCCTCGTGATGTTCGTGTCGTTCGCGATCCTGGTCGTGCGCTTCTGGCACCACAACGCGCTCGATGCGGACGACCGCCAATGGCTGAAGCAGATCGGCGACGTGCTGACCAACCAGGAAGACAAGCTGCCGCCCGTCGGGCGCTATAACGCCGGGCAGAAGCTGCTATTCTTCACGCTGGTGGCGTGCCTGTTGCTGCTCCTGCTGTCGGGAGTCGTGATCTGGCGGCGTTACTTCTCGTTCTACTTCCCGATCGGGGTGATCCGCGCGGCCGCTGTCGTGCATGCCGTGGCGGCCTTCGTGCTGATCGCGAGCATCATCGTGCACATTTACGCGGCGTTGTGGGTGAAGGGCTCGATCGGCGCGATGGTGCGCGGCACCGTCACGCTGGGCTGGGCTCGCAAGCATCACCCGAAGTGGTTCCGTGAAAGCGTGAAATAACGCACCGGAGCGGGGCGGCTCGCCAGTTGCGGCGGGCCGTTCCGCCAACCGCCGGAACCGCCCGAAAGCGCCGATGCGTCGGCGCTTGTTTATTTGGAAGACATTTTTGTGACACAACGCATCCTCGAACCGACCGAGATCTCGACACTCGATCATTCGGCCATCCCGCGCTTTCGCCTGCCGGAGCGCGCCACCGCGTTTTCGGCGCGCGCCGCGCGGCTGCGCAAGCTGGCCGACCTGAACCCGATCAGCGGCTACCTGCGGCTGATGGCCACCGTCGCCGATGCGCAGCACGCGACGCTGCAGACGCTGGAACTGCCGCTGCCGTCGAAGGAAGCGATCGCGCTCGCGCAGCAGCATTCGATGCCGCTCATACCGGCGCTCGACGGCGAGCGCAACCCGCAATGGCGGGCCGTGCTATACGAACTGCTCGACCGCGTCGAAGGCGCCGGGCTCGTCAACCCGCAGCTCGCGAAGCTGCTCGACCGGCTGCGCCTGATGGCGCCCGCCGAACTCGACGCGCAGGCCGACGCGATCCTCGCGCTGCGCTTCGCCGAAGTCGACCCGGCCACCGCGCCGTTCCTGATGGCCGCGCTGCAGGTCGTCTGGACGGATCTCGCAAGCTGCGTTGCGCCGGCCGACGTCCCGTATCTCGACCAGCCGGGGCTGTGCCCCGTGTGCGGCACGCACCCGGTCGCGAGCGTCGTGCGGGTCGGCGGGCAATACCAGGGCTACCGTTTCCTGCAGTGCGGGCTGTGCACGACCGAGTGGCACATGGTGCGCACGAAGTGCTCGCACTGCGATTCGACGAAAGGCATCGCGTATCACGGGATCGAGGGCGGCAGCGAAGCCGTCAAGGCCGAATCGTGCGACGAGTGCAAGACCTATCGCAAGATCGGTTATCAGGACAAGGACTACGAGTTCGAGCCGCTGGCGGACGATCTCGCGAGCCTTACGCTCGACCTGCTGATGAACGAGGCCGGTTACCAGCGCAGTTCGCCGAACCCGCTGCTGTGGCCGGACGTCGCGCAGGAAGCGGATTGACGACATCGGCCGGGGCGGCGCGCGAGCGCCGGCGCCGGCCGACTGCGAAGCATGAGACTGGAGCCACCACGACGTGACCGAACCCGGTTTGAATGAACTGAATGCCGTGCTGGCGCGTGTGCCGTCGGTCGAGCGCGTGCTGTCGTCGGCACCGCTGCAACCGCTGCTCGCCGACTACGGCCGCACGCGCGTGCTGAACGCCGTGCGCGCGGAGCTCGAACGCTGGCGTACCGCCGCGCAGCACGATCCGGCGGGGGCCGAACCGCTCGACGAACCGCGCATCGCCGCGGCCGTCGCGCGCGCGCTGGCCGCGCAGAGCGCGGGCGCGGTGCGCACCGTGTTCAACCTGACCGGCACCGTGCTGCACACGAACCTCGGGCGCGCGCTGTTGCCCGACGACGCGGTGCGCGCGGTGGTCGACGCGCTCACGCACCCCGTCAACCTCGAATTCGACCTCGCCACGGGCCGCCGCGGCGATCGCGACGACCTGATCGACGATCTGCTGTGCGAACTGACGGGCGCGGAAGCCGCGACCGTCGTCAACAACAACGCGGCGGCCGTGCTGCTGGCGCTGTCGGCGCTGGCGACGAAGCGGGAAGTCGTCGTGTCGCGCGGCGAGCTGGTCGAGATCGGCGGCGCATTCCGCATCCCCGACATCATGAGCCGCGCGGGCGCCAGGCTGCGCGAAGTCGGCACGACCAACCGCACCCATCTGCGCGACTACGCGGAGGCGATCGGCCCGCGCACCGCGCTGCTGATGAAGGTGCACTGCAGCAACTACGCGATCAGCGGCTTCACGAAGGAGACGTCGCTCGCCGAACTCGCGCCGCTCGCGCGCGAGCACGGGCTGCCGGTCGCCGTCGATCTCGGCAGCGGCACGCTCGCCGACCTGACGCAATGGGGCCTGCCGCACGAGACGACCGTGCAGGAAACCGTGGCCGCCGGCGCAAACGTTGTCACGTTCAGCGGCGACAAGCTGCTTGGCGGGCCGCAGGCCGGCCTGATCGTCGGCGATCGTGCGCTGATCGCGAAGATCAAGAAACATCCGCTCAAGCGCGCGCTGCGCGTCGGCAAGCTGACGCTCGCGGCGCTCGAACCCGTGCTGCGCCTCTATCAGTCCCCCGAGTTCCTGCGCGACCGGCTCACGACACTGCGCCTGCTGACGCGCCCGCACGGCGAGATCGCAGAGGCCGCCGAACGCGTGCGGCCGGCGCTGCAGGCCGCGCTCGGCGGCGGTTTCGACGTAGCGGTCGAGCCGATGTTCAGCCAGATCGGTAGCGGCGCGCTGCCGGTCGACCAGCTGCCGAGCGCCGGGCTCGTCGTGCGCACGGCGGACGGCAAGCGCGGCGGCCGCGCGCTCGCGCAGCTCGAGAAGCGGCTGCGCGAATGGCCGCGCCCGGTGATCGGCCGCGTGGCCGACAACGCGCTGCGGCTCGACCTGCGCTGCCTCGAAGCGGCCGACGAGGCGGCGTTCGTCGCGCAATGCGTGCCGCTCGCGGGGCCCGCTGCATGATCGTCGGTACCGCCGGACACATCGACCACGGCAAGACGACGCTGGTGCGCGCGCTGACGGGCGTCGATACCGACCGCCTGAAGGAAGAGAAGGCGCGCGGCATCTCGATCGAACTCGGTTATGCGTATACGCCGCTCGACAACGGCGACGTGCTCGGCCTGATTGACGTGCCGGGCCACGAGAAGCTGATTCACACGATGGCGGCCGGCGCGTGCGGGATCGACTTCGCGCTGCTCGTGATTGCCGCCGACGACGGCGTGATGCCGCAGACGCGCGAGCATCTCGCGATCCTGCAACTGCTCGGCGTCACGCATGGCGCCGTCGCGCTGACGAAGTGCGATCGCGTCGACACCGCGCGCGTGGCCGAGGTGCGCGACGAGATCGCCGCATGGCTGAACGATTCGACGCTGGCCGGCGTGCCGATCTTCGAAACGCGGGCGACGGCCGTGGACGATCCGGGTGTCGCCGCGTTGAAGCGTCACCTGGCCGACGCGGCGATCGCGTGGCGCGCACGCCGCGACGACGGGCTGTTCCGGCTCGCGGTCGATCGTGTGTTTACGCTCACGGGGCAGGGCACCGTCGTGACGGGCACCGCGTTCGCGGGCCGCGTCGCGACCGGCGATACGCTCGCGATCGTGCGCACGGGCGGCGCGGCGCGCGTGCGCAGCATCCATGCGCAGAACCGGCCGGTCGAGTCCGGCCGCGCGGGCGAGCGTTGCGCACTGAACCTGGCCGGGGTCGACAAGGCCGATGTCGAGCGCGGAGATACCGTGGCCGATGCGCGTCTCGTCGCGACGTCGCCGCGTCTCGACGTCGAATTGACGCTGCTCGCGGATGCGGGGCTGACGCTCACGCACTGGGCACCGCTGCACGTGCATCTCGGCACGCTGCATCGCGTCGCGCATGTCGCGCTGCTCGACGGCGATACGCTTGCGGCCGGCCAGCGGATGCGTGTGCAACTGGTATTCGACGAGCCGGTGTTTGCGTTGCCGGGCGACCGGTTCATCGTCCGCAATCCGCAGGCGACGCGCACGGTCGGCGGCGGCCGCGTGCTCGACCCGTTCGGGCCGGCGCGCAAGCGTCGTACGCCCCAGCGCCGCGCGTGGCTCGACGCGCTGGCCGAATGGCTCGACGCAGGACGTCTCGATGCGCTGCTCGCGCAGGCGCCGCTCGGCGTCCCGCGCGCGATGCTCACGCATCTGACGGGTTTTGCGCCGAACGCGCTGGTTTTGCCGGATGACGCGCTGGCGATCGGGCAGCGCGATGCCGCGTCGAATGACGGCGCGGTGATTGCCCATGCGCACTGGCGTGCGCTGCAGACGCGGGCGATCGATACGCTGCGCGCGTATCACGAGCGCATGCCTGACGAGCAGGGGCTCGACGCCGCGCGGCTGCGTCGGATGGCGGCGCCGCTCGCCGGCGATGCGCTGTGGCGTGCGCTCGTCGATGCGCTGGTGACCGGCGGCGAAGTGGCCCGAAGCGGGCCGTGGCTGCACCTGCCGTCGCATTCGGTGAGCCTCGAGCCGCGCGAGGAAGCGCTGGCGCAGCAACTGCTGCCGCTGATTCATGCGGGGCGCTTCGATCCGCCGTGGGTGCGCGACCTGGCCCGCGACACGGGGGCGGCCGAGGACGCGGTGCGCACCTTGCTGCGCAAGCTCGCACGGCGCGGCGACGTGCACCAGGTCGTGCGCGACCTGTTCTATCACGCGGACGTCGTGCGCGAACTCGCGGAACTGGTTGCGCATCTCGCGCCGTCGCGCGACGGCGGGCTCGATGCCGCGACGTTCCGCGACGCGACGGGGCTGGGCCGCAAGCGTGCGATCCAGATTCTCGAGTTCTTCGACCGGGTTGGGTATACTCGCTTCCACCGCGATCTCCACTTCCTGCGGCCTGACAGCGGTTGGGCGGGTATTCAGGCGTAGGCGCTCGTTGTTCTTTGTTTTTTCCCACGACGGAAGGCATTCGTATCCGGTGGTACGGCTGGACTTCAAATCCAGTTGGGGGTGTCAGACACTCCCGGGTAGGTTCGACTCCTGCTGCCTTCCGCCACAATGGTTTCGGGCGATTTGGGCTGCTCCGAACGGGGCGGCCTTACGCTAAGGGTGTGGGTTTTTCTGCCCGATTCGTGCAGCTGGATCACGACCGTCCGATCTTCTTGACGGCTTCTGCGAGGCGGTCGGTCACCAGGTGAGCGTATCGCTTGGTCGACGTAGTCGTCTCGTGTCCCGGTACCTCAGAGACCGTATAGAGGTCGATGCCGGTATTGATCATTTCTGAGGCGGCGCTATGGCGGAGATCGTGAAACCTCACCCTCAGGTGGCCCGATTTCCGGCGAGCCTTGATTGCCGCTACGAATAACATGAATCGAATGTCCTCGCGGGTCATGTCCATTGCATTCAAATTCGATATGGGTGCCGCAGCTAAAGCAGCCCGGCTCTTGTGTTTCGTGCCCGGTCTCGCGTTGATTATCCCGAGGATTGCATACGCGTGCGGTGACGGTAGCTGTGCGGCTGGTTTGGCGATCTATCTGCTTCTTGGATTGGCCGCAATATGGCTTGTCTTCAGCATCTTTATGTTCTGGTGCTTCCGGAAGTATCGGATGCGCAAGCGACTCGGATTGACGCTGCTGATCGCATTTGGGCCGCTTATTTGGCTCGTGATCGTGATTTTGCTGGAGATGCTGCAAGACCAATTCAATTGATGCTTTGGGCGGCACCTTGAATTCGCACCGCGTCTGCGTCTTGCCGCCTTCGAGGAGGGCGCGCACCATCGGGCCGCTGAAAAGGATAAGGCGTTCGGTCACGCTACGATCCATCGAGAGTGACGCGGGAGATATGCACGGCAGCGAAATACCATCACATCCGGGAAGAAGTTGACGGCTATACGGTTGCTGGAACTATCACTGAGCACAACGCCAATTGCTGGTCGATTGAGTTCGAAGTGTCAGGACGGTCGCATCGTCATGCCGCTCACCGAAGATAAGACACGTACCTCTTCGACCGACACTGAAGCAGCCGATGCGATCGAGCGAAAGGCGTGTGATCGTATCGCCGGAGCTAGATAAACCGTGCCCGGCCACGATGCATCTCCTGCGCGGGCGGTGTCGAGGTCCGCGCCATTGGGCACGACGTTGTCGGGCGTCTTTCCGGCAAATACTCCATCGGCACTATCCGGCACGGAAACAGTTGCGTACTGAAACAATGCTTGATCCGTTTCAAGTCGCGCAAGCTTTCGTCGACAGCCACCTGCCAGGATCATTGCAAACACTGCTGGACACGGTAGATGTCGAACGTTACTAGGTCTTCGCTTCAGCAACCTACCGATCACCCCCCCGGCATATCGCTCGACAGCCGGGCCGCGACCGCGCGCGCGGCCAGATCGAGCAGGAAACCGAGCACGCCGATCACGAGGATCACGGCCGTCAGCTCCGAATACGCGAGCCGGTCGCGCGTGTCGAGAATCAGGTAGCCGAGCCCCGCGCTCACGCCGAGCATTTCCGCCGGAACCAGCACGATCCACAAGATGCCGATCGCGAGGCGCACGCCGGTGAGCACATGCGCGGCGATGCCGGGCACGTAGACGTGCCAGAGCATTTCCGCGCGCGTGGCGGCAAGGCTTTCGCCAAGCTGGACCCAGCGCCGGTCGAGATGCGCGACACCCGATGCGGTGCTCATCACCAGCGGCCACACCGCGGCGAAAGCGAGCAGGAAATACACCGCGCGATCGCCGACGCCGAGTGACATCACCGCAAGCGGCATCCACGAAAGCGGCGAGATCATGCGAAGAAACTGCAGCGTCGGCGACAGCGTCCGTTCGAGCCAGCGCAGACGGCCGATCGCGAATCCCAACGGCACGCCGACTACGAGCGCCCACGCCAGCCCGACGGCGATGCGCCTGAGGCTGGTCGCCGCATGCACGAGCAACTGATCCTCGGTGACGAGCGACGGCAGCGCTTCGAACGCACGCTGCGGCGCGAACTGCGCGGCCATCGCGTTGTGGCCCGCGAGCAGCGTGACGGCGAGCCACCACAGCGCCAGGGCGGCCGCCAGTCCCGCACCGCCCAGCACGATGCTGCGCCAATGCGCGGACGCGGGCACCGGACGCCGCGCCGCCGACGACGTTTCCCGAACGAGCACGCTAGACAACGATCGTCTCCTTGCGTGCATAGCCGCCATCCTGGCCGAACGCGGACAAGCCGCCCAGCGCTTCGATGCTCTTCTTCACGAACCGGTCGTCGACCAGATCGCCGGCGACCCGTTTCGGATCGAGCGACGCGAGGAACTGGCTCGCGCCTTCCACCTGGGTCGTCTTCAACCGGCGCACGAGTTCTTCCGTGTAGCTCGGATACGGATACGGCTGGAAGTCGATGCGTTTCACTCCCCAGTTCGCGTGCTGGATCGCGCGATCGCCGAGATAGCGCCCCTGATCGGCTGCTTGCGGCGCGAGCACGCGTGCGAGCAGTTGCGAAGGATGCGGCGTGTAGCGGTTCGGGCCTTCCTTCGACAGCAGCCTGGCCGCCTCTTGCGGATGGGCGCGCGTCCACAGCTGGGCATTGACGATCGCATCGACGACCTTCTGCGACCACGCCGCGCGTTGCGTCAGGTCCTGCTCGTGCATGAAGATCACGCAGCACGCGTGGTTGCGCCACACGTCGCCGGTGAAGCGGAGAATCTTGCCGACGTTCAGCTGCTCAGCGGCCGCGTTGAACGGCTCGGCGACGATATATCCGGCGATCTTTTTCGACGCCAGCGCGGGCGGCATGTCGGACGGCGCCATCACGACCAGGTTGACTTCCTTCGGCCCCGGCTGCCCCGACTGCTTGAGCACGGGCGCGAGACCCTGCGCGCGCAGCAGGTCCTGCAGCACGACGTTATGCACCGAATACCAGAACGGCACCGCAACCGTCTTGCCAGCGAGGTCCGCCACGGTGTTGATGTCGGGCGCAACCGTCAGCGCAGAGCCGTTCACGTGATTCCATGCGACGACCTTCGCGGGCGCCTTGCTGCCGTAGCGCGCCCACACGGTCATCGGCGACAGCAGATGCACGACGTTGACCTGTCCCGACAGAAACGCCTCGACCAGCTGCGCCCAGCTTCGCAGCAGCGTCGGCTTCTCCGCCTGGATGCCGGCCGCGTCGAAGTAGCCGTTGTTGTGTGCGACGAGCAGCGGCGCCGCATCGGTGATCGGCAGGTAGCCGATGCGCACGGGTGCATTCGGATCGGCTGCCGCGCGCGCGCCGGATGCTTTCAGCAGCGGCGCCGCGCCCGCGACGGTAAAGAGCGACGCGAGCTTCAGCCATTCGCGTCGTGACATCGGTACGTTGCACATGAGGATTCCCCGCGGGTATCGGCCGGATTCAGGCTGCTGCTGAAATCGAGTTCTGCAGCGCCTGGAGAATGGAGATGCGCAGCTCGCCGAGCGAGCGCACTTGCGTGTGCCGCGGCTGCGGCAGTTCGACGGCCCAGCGTCCGACCAGCGTGCCGCGCTTGCCGAGCAGCACGATCCGATCGGCGACGAGCAGCGCTTCGTCGATATCGTGCGTGACGAGAAGCGCAGACGCGCCGGTGTTGCTCACCGCGGCAATCAGGAGCTGCTGCATGTCGGCGCGGGTCACTTCGTCGAGCGCGCCGAACGGTTCGTCGAGCAGCAGCGCGCGCGGCGCCCGTGCCAGGCAGCGCGCCAGCGCCGCGCGCTGTGCCATGCCGCCCGACAACTGCGACGGCAGCGCGTGCCGTGCATGGTCGAGCCCGACGGCGGCCAATGCGTTCGTCACGCGTTCCTTGCGGTCCGCACGTGTCAGGTGCGGTTGACGCGCGAAGGTCAGCCCGAACCCCACGTTCCGCTCGACCGTGAGCCACGGCAGCAGGCACGGGTCCTGAAACGCGAGGGCGACCTCCGGGCGCGGGCCGTCGACGGGCTCGCCATCGACGCGAATCGTGCCGGATGCGGTTCGCGTCAGGCCGGCGATGGCCCGCAACAGCGACGACTTCCCGCAACCGCTCGGCCCGAGCAGCGCAACGAGTTCGCCGGGCGCAACCGACAGGTCGACGCCGTTCAGCACGCTGCGCGATCCGTACCGCAACGTGACGCCGTTCGCGACGATGTGCGCGCCTTGCGTCATGCTGCCGCCGCCCGTCGATGCCGCGCGAGCTGCGATTTCAACTGCACGAGGCTCGGCGTCACGATCGGGATGAACGACGCTTCGCGCACGCGCCGCGCGCTGCCGCTCTGGCCGCGCAGATAGCCGCGCCCTCCGGTCGCTTGCACTTCGAGCGAGACCGCCTGCGAGACGGTCTCGACGAGCGCGATGCGCAGTTCGAACATCGTCGCGGGCGCGTGGAGGAAGGTGCCGTCGAGCACGCCGCGCTTCAACTGGGCGGCCTGATCGGCGAGCGTCGTTTCGAGTTCGCGAATTTCCGCGCCGATCGACGCGCGCGACGGCTCGCTGGCATCCAGCGTGGCGAGCAACGCGCGCCGCGCCAGCCCGATCGACATCCCGCATTGCAAGCCGAGAAACGCCGGGCGCACGCGCGCGAGCCAGGCCGGTGCGTCGGCCGCGAGGCGGTACGATTCGTCGAGGACGGTATCGCTCACGCGCAGCGCAGCCGTATTGCTTGCGCGCAGGCCGATCAGGTCGAGATCGTCGCTGCGTTCGACGCCTCGCGCGTCGTGCGGAATCGCGAAGACGGACGGCGGCGTGCCGTCGTCGTGATCGAATGCGGCCGCGGCGATGAAGCCTTCGCGCCGCAGGTTCGTGATCCACGGCAGGCTGCCGTTCAGCACGAACGCGTTGCCGCTGCGGGCCGCATGCATCTGCAGCGGCTCGATGTCGGACAGATACTTCATCGCGTTCGAAAGACCGGTGGCGCCCGCCACTTCGCCGTCGAGCAGCGGCGTCAGCCAGCGCGCACGGAGCGCGTCGTTGTCGCTCTGCAGTACGTATTCGATGAAGGTGCGATGTCCCCACAGCACGAATGCGGCCGTCAATGAGCGTTGCGCGACGGCGGCCACCGTGTCGATCGCGTCCGCGATCGTGCCGCCCGTGCCGCCCATGACCTCCGGCACACCGACGGCGACGGTGCGCGAGCGCACCAGCTGCGGCAGGATGTCCGCCGCCCGCGACGGGTCGACGTCGAGCGCGTCGGCATTTGCTTCGAGCCATGCGTCGAACGCATCGGAGCTCGCCGGCGCGGTCATGCTGCGCGCGCCGTCGGCTCCCAGCGATACGCTTCGAGCTGCGGATTCAGTTCGTTGCGCGCCAGGTTGTTCGCGAAGTTGCAAAGCGTCGCGAGGCTCACGCCGAGTACCACTTCAAGCGCGCCGGCATCGCTGTAGCCGGCCGCCTTGAACGCGGCGAGCGCTTCGTCGGACACGGCGCCGCGCGTTGCGATCACGTCGCGCGTGAACGTGGCGACCGCATCGAGGCGCGCGTCGGACAGCGGGCGCTGGGCGCGGACCTCGTCGACGAGCGCGGCGGGCAATTGCGCCTTCTTCAGCGCGACGGCCGTATGGCCGGCCACGCAGAAACCGCAGCCATGAACGGCGGCGGCGGTGATCTGCACGATTTCGCGCTCGGCCAGCGTGAGGCCGCTGCGCGAATTGATTTCGCCGACGGTCAGGTACGTTTCGAGCGCAACCGGTGCATTGGCGAGTGAGGCTACAAGATTCGGCAGGAAGCCGTTGGCGGCTTGCGACTTCTGGAGAAACGGGCGGCTGGCTTCGGGCGCGCTTTCGACGGTTTGGAGGGGCAGGCGGCTCATGGCATCCTCGATCGGAAAGCCGTCATTGTTGGCGGCGCCGGTCGAGCCGGCAATGCGCGGCCGTCTCTGTTTCATGCGCGTTTGTCTTGCGTCAATGCACGGGTGTCGCGCCGGTGCGCTCCGGGGCGCGGCGGCAGGTGCCGGGCGGCAGGCCGGTGACGCGCTTGAATGCCTGCGCAAAGGCGGATTCCGACTGATAGCCGACATGCTCGGCCGTGCTGAGCGTGGATGCCCCCTGCCGCAGCATCTCGGCCGCGACCTTCATGCGCAGCAGCGCAAGGAACTGCGCAGGCGGCTGTCCGCATGCCTGCGCGAACTGCTTGCAGAAGCGCGCGCGGGACATGTGGCAAAACGCGGCCATCGTGTGCGTGGTCCAGTCGTCGCCGGGTTTCTCGATGATCGCGCCGACGAGCGGCGTAAATTCGGCGCGCCGCATGACCGACCACAGGCCCGGCGCAAAATCGTCGCTGCTCGCGACGGCACGCAATGCATAGAAGAACAGCGCATCCGTCAGACGATTGACGAGCGGCGACGGTGCATCCTGGGCACGCGCCGCTTCGGTGCGGATCAGGTCGAACAGCGTGCGCGCGCCCGCCAGCTTCGCGTCG
Source organism: Burkholderia sp. ZZQ-2 (assembly GCF_050768715.1). Lineage (NCBI taxonomy): Bacteria > Pseudomonadati > Pseudomonadota > Betaproteobacteria > Burkholderiales > Burkholderiaceae > Burkholderia > Burkholderia sp. ZZQ-2. The sequence continues at coordinate 49,365 of NZ_LDVA01000246.1, forward strand.
TCGTGGCGCGCCAGGAGGTGATCGGGCATCAGGCCGGCGATCGCGTCGCCAAGATCGGAACGAAACTCGAAGAAACCGCATGCCAGCGCGACGTCGCCCGGTGACGACGCAGGCTCGGCAAGCGGTGTCATCGTGCCGATCCGTACCGTGTATTCGTCGTCGGACGGCGCAACCGCGTCGGGCGTCAGGCAATGCGTCATGTCGTGCATCAGGAACACCGCGTCGCCGGCGACGAGGCGCGTGCTTTGCGCGGCACGGCCGTTCCGGGCGGGCAGGTGCAACCAGCATGCGCCTTCGAGCACGAGGTGGAAGCTCGCGCGCTGATGGCCGGCCGTCGATGCGCGATAGACGCCGCAATACCGGCCCACGTGAAACAGCGTGCTGCGCAGTTCGAGTCCGGAGAGCAGCCAGTCGGCGGCCTGTTCGGCGGAGTTCGGCATGGTGGGCGAAGGCGGGGAAGCCATTGGGAAGTCGACGGCGGGTTCCGAGCTTAGCGCCGCGACGTTGCGCGGTAAAACAAGCGATCGTGGAATGCATATGGGCGTGCGGCATATGCGTTCTTCGGTGGCCGGCGTCGGCTCGGCCGAGCCGGATTGCCGATCAGCCCACCCAGGCGGCCGCGATCGATAAAACTTGATCGGTAGAAGCACTAAAGCTTCAATGATTTTTTTCCGGGCTATAGTGGAATCACTGAAGGTAGACGCGGCGTGCTTTGCCGATACCGTTCAGGTAATGACTGTAGACGGGTGCTGCATGAAAAATAACATCGACAAGACCGCCGGGCCGATCTGGGGCGTGGCTGCAGGATTGCTTCTCGCGGCCGCAGGATTGAGTCTCGGCATATTCCCGACGTCCCTGCACGGTTCGGGTAGCGCAAACGACTTCATGGCGTCCGGTGCCGCGATGCTGGGCATTTTCCTCGTCGTCTATTCCACGCGCGAATTGCGCAGGAAGCGCATGCACTGAGCGGTCGCGCGTCGCGCGGGTTCACGAACAGCGACGCGAGCCGGCCGCCGGCCGGGGCATGCGCTCGTCCGTCGCGCGCTACGCCTTGCGGATTTCGTGTTGATGGACGAGTTCGACGATTCGCTTCGTCGGAATGCTTGCGCGCAATCCGTCGACGCCGTCGATCGGAAACCACTTGCATTTCTCGATCTCGTTGTTCGCTTGCGGCGTCTGGTCCGGGCCGACTTCCGCGAAGAACACGTGATGGATCTTTGCGAGCCCGGTGAACTGCATCGAATAGACGAGCGTCTGGCCGGTTATGCCGGTTTCTTCGGACAACTCGCGATGCGCGGCTTCGAGCGGCGATTCCCCGCGCTTGATCGTGCCGCCGGGAAGGGCCCAGCGCGACGCCGCGCGGGCGACGAGCAGGACGCGTTCACCGCGGTAGCAGACGACGGTCGCGCGTTCCTTGACGGGGACGGCGGGCGTCTCGGGGGTGTTGTTGGGGGCGGGAACTCGGGGCATGTCGTGATTCTAACCAGCACAAATCGATCGGCCAAGGCGGCATGACCGGGTTTGACCTTTGATCGCCGCCGACACGGGGTCGATAACCCCGGTGCACGTCGAAAGCGTAGTTCGGCGTGCGCGTCTCGTGGCGTGTGACGTGTGGCTTGTGCCGCGCCGGACGCCCTTGCGATGGCGGGCTGGTGCCGGTTCACGACGTGGTGGCTGTCGTGCGTACGCTGCTGCAATTGTCCGATGCCGCGTTCGTACGGGAACCGGTGATGCCGGCGATAGCGGACGGGTGGTTCCAGGTGTGACGCGGCGCCGCGTGGAATCAGGGCAACGGGTGGTGCGAGCGGAATCGGCCGGTTGGCGATACGCCGATCGCGTTGCCCGCAGCGAGAGCCGCGGGCGCCGGCCGGTACGACGCGCGGTGCGGCCCGTCTGGCGCACCGCGCATCGTGCGGATCATCCGCTTACTTCTTCTCCGGCAGGAACCAGTTCATCACGAGCGCGCAGATGCCGCCCGTCGCCACGCCCGATTCCAGCACGTTCTTCAGTGCGTGCGGCAGGCTGTTGAGGATGTCCGGCACCTGCGACACGCCGAGGCCGAGCGCGAGCGACACCGCGATGATCAGCAGCGCGCGGCGATCGAGCTGGACGCCCGCGAGGATGTTGATGCCCGATGCGGCCACCGCGCCGAACATCACCATCGCCGCGCCGCCGAGCACGGGTTCCGGCACGGCCTGCAGCACGCCGGCGACGACCGGGAACAGGCCGAGCACCACGAGCATCCCCGCGATCCAGATGCCGACGTGGCGGCTGGCGACGCCGGTGATCTGGATCACGCCGTTGTTCTGCGCGAACACCGAGCTCGGGAACGTGTTGAACACACCGGCCAGCAGCGAGTTCGCGCCGTTGACGAGCACGCCGCCCTTGATCCGCTGCATCCACACCGGGCCTTCGACCGGCTCGTTCGAGATCTTGCTGGTGGCCGTGACGTCGCCGATCGCTTCGAGCGACGTGACGAGGTAGATGATCAGCATTGGCACGAACAGCGACCACGAGAAGCCGATGCCGAAGTGCAGCGGCGTCGGGACCTGGAACAGCGCGGCCTGGTGCATGCCGGTGAAGTCGAGGCGGCCGAGGAACGCGGCTGCGAGATAACCGATGACGAGCGCGATGACCAGCGCGGTGCTGCGCACCCACACGATCGGCACGCGGTTCAGCAGGATGATCGTGCCGAGCACGAGGCCGGACAACGTCAGGTTCTCCGCGCTCGCGAAGGTGCCGTTGGCCATCGCGCCGAAGCCCCCGCCCATGCTGATGAGGCCGACCTTGATCAGCGTGAGGCCGATCAGCAGCACGACGATGCCGGTGACGAGCGGCGTGATCAGGCGCTTCACGAACGGCAGGATGCGCGACACGCCCATTTCGACGAACGACCCCGCAATCACGACGCCGAAGATCGCGGCCATCACGGTTTCGACCGGCGTGCCTTGCTTGACCATCAGGCTGCCGCCGGCGATCAGCGGGCCGACGAAGTTGAAGCTCGTGCCCTGGACGATCAGCAGGCCGGCGCCCAGCGGGCCGAAGCGCTTGCACTGGACGAAGGTGGCGATGCCGGAAATCACCAGCGACATCGACACGATGAGGGTCGTATCGCGGCTGGACACGCCGAGCGCCTGGCAGATCAGCAGGCCGGGCGTGACGATCGGCACGATGATCGCCAGCAGGTGCTGCAGCGCTGCGACGAAGGCGACCATCGGCGCCGGCCGGTCGTTCGGGCCGTAGACGAGGTCGCGGGCCGCATCTGCGGCGTCGGCGCCATGGGCGGCGGGTTGGGCGGAGGAGGCGGGTTGCATGGCGAGCGGGCCGGACAAGGTGGAAAGTGCGGCATTTTAGCCGAACGGCCTGCCGCCGCCGCCGGGGGCGCCGCAATAGCGGGAATTCGGCGGATCGGGAAAACGGTGGCGGATCGGCGCCCGGCCGGCCGTGACCGCGACGCCCGCCGGTCAGCGGGGCTGCCGCGATGCGCGCGCGGCCGGGTTGGCGGTCGCGGCGGTCGTCGCATGGAACCCGGGCAGCCCGGGAATCCGCTGCTCCATGAACTGCAGGAACGTCCGGGTCCTGAGCGGCAGATACCGGCGCGACGCATACACGAGGTGCAGCGCATGCGGCGGCACCATGTCCCACTTCGGCAGCAACCGGACGAGCTGCCCGCTGTCGATCAGGTCCTGAACCAGCCACGCCGGCCCGCTGCCCACCGCGTTCCCGGCGAGAAAGCATTCCCGCAGCGCCATCGAGCTGTTCACGCGATACCGGCCGCGCACCGGAACGGCGACCTGCTCGTCGCCGCGGGCGAATGCCAGTTCGTTGCCGATGTCTGCGCGTGCGTAGCCGACGTACTCGTGCCGCGCCAGGTCTTCCGGCCGGCGGAGCCTCGGTGCCTGCGCGACGTACTTCGGCGTGGCGACCAGCAGGCGGGGCGACGACGCGATGGGGCGCGCCACGGCATCCGGCGGCAGCAGATGGCCGAGGCGAATGGCGACGTCGACGCCTTCTTCGACCAGGTCGATCACACGGTCGGTCAATTGCAGCTCGACCTCGATCTCCGGCCATGCGGCGAGGAATTCGAGCACGAGCGCGTTCAGCCTCAGCTCGCCCAGCCCCATCGGCGCATTGACGACCAGCTTGCCGACCGGCCGCACCGTTTGCCCGCGCACCTCGGCCACCGCGCTCGCGTATTCGTCGATCACGCGCTTGCAGCGATCGTAGAACCGGCGGCCTTCGTCGGTGGGCGCGAGGCTCGTGGTCGAGCGTTCGAGCAGGCGGACGCCCAGTTCCTTTTCGAACGCGGCGACGATCTTGCTGATCGTCGGCTGGCCGGTGCCTTCCTCGCGCGCGACCGCCGAGAAATTGCCGAGCTCGATGGCGCGGACGAACACGCGCATGGATCGCAGCGATTCCATCTTATTCCTTCGGGGAATGAACCTTATTCAAGTCTCCCACGTTCCTGCGCAATGGAGAATGACCTAACGTTCGCGAACCTTCAATCCCTGACGAGGAGTCGACATGAACGAGGTAACGCAATCTTCGGCACTGGACGGTGCGCACGTCGTGGTATTCGGCGGAAGCTCCGGAATCGGCCTCGAGGCCGCGGCCGCCGCGAAGGCGAAAGGCGCGGGCGTCACGTTGGTCGGCCGGACCCGCGCGAAGCTCGAGGCCGCCGCGCAAGCGATCGGCGGCGCGCGCATCGCGGTGGCCGACATCGCGGACCGGCAGGCGGTGCAGGCCGTATTCGACTCGCTCACGCGCGTCGATCACCTGGTCGTCACGGCCGGCCGGTTCATTGCGGGCAAGCTGAACGAGACCGATCCCGATCAGTTGCTCGCCGCGCTGCAGGAACGTATCGCCGGGCCGGTCTACGCGATCCGGGCCGCGTTGCCGCTGATGCCGGCGACCGGCTCGATCGTGCTGACCGGCGGGCAACTGTCGGATCGTCCGGCCGCGCACGGCACGTCCGTCATAGCCGCCGCCGTGCGCGGCGTCGAGGCGCTGGCGCAGTCGCTCGCGCTGGAACTGAAGCCGATTCGCGTGAACGTCGTCGCGCCCGGCTTCGTCGAGACGCCGCTGTACGACGCGTTCGGCGCGGAAGCGCGCGACACGATTCTCGCGGGTGCGGCGTCGGCTTTGCCCGGCGGCCGGGTCGGGCGCGCCGATGAAGTGGGGGAGGCGATCGCGTTCCTGCTGGGCAACGGCTTCATGAACGGCGAGATCCTGCACATCGACGGCGGCGGCCGGCTGGTCTGAGCCGCGTGTCAGCCTGCGGCGCGCGGGCCGGTGCGCCGCGCCGGCGTGCGCGATGTGTGCGGTGTGCGGGTATCCGGATACGCGCGCTGGCAGACGGCGATGACCGCATCGCGCAGGCGGCGATGCACGGGGTCGCCGTGCATGCGCGGATGCCACAGCGCGGAAACGAGGATCCCGGGCAGGCGCACCGGGATCTCGAAGCTGCGCAGCCCGAGGGCGTCCGTGAGCCCCGGTGAGAATGCGTTGCCGAGGCTCGAGCGCGGCACGAGCGCGATCAGGTCGGTGCTGGCCGCGACACGCATCGCATCGGGGTAGCCCGGTACGACGACGCGCACGGCGTCGCCTTGGCCGGCCCTGTCGGCCGGGTCGTCGGCCGGCCCGCCGAAATCGCCGAGCTGCGACGCGATCACGTGACGGCAGGCCGCATAACGCGCGGGCGTGATCCTGCCCGATGCGAACAGCGGATGCCCGGCGCGTGCCACCGCGACGTGCCAGTCGTGGAACAGCATGCGTGTGTGCAGTTCGGGGGCATCGTCGCCGCGTTTGCCGATTTCCAGATCGACGGCGCCGTCGCGCAGCGCTTGCGGATCGCGGTCGGGTTTCGGGACGAAGCGGACCCGCACTTGCGGCGCGATTTCGCCGAGTGCGGCGACCACTGGGCCGGACAGCATTTCCATGAACGATGCGGCCGCGCGGATGGTGAACGTGGACGCGTGCGTCGCCAGATCCACGTCGGCCGTTGCCGGCCGCAGCACCGTGCGCGCATCGGTTGCGATCGCGTGCACGCGGTCGCGCAACGCGGCTGCGTGCGGCGTCGGCACGAGCTTGCGCCCGGCGCGCACGAGCAGCTGATCGCCGGTGGACACCCGCAGCCGCGTGAGCGTGCGGCTCATCGCGGACGTGCTCAGGCCGAGCCGGCGCGCGGCGCCGGTCACGCTGCCTTCCGACAGCAGCACGTCGAGCGCGGTGACGAGGTTCAGGTCGATGTCTTCCATGGCGACAGGATACGCCACGGCACGATGTGACATGGTGTTAGATGCAACTATGGTTTGAGTCGGGTGCGTCTGGCGCCTGTCTGGACGCGCACCTATAGTGGCTGCATGACGCAACCCGGCAAAGGCGGACACCATGCAATCGACTGTATCGAGTAAAAACGCACCGACGATCCTGCTCGTCGCGGCCTCGCGCGGGCTCGGGCTCGTGATGGCGGAGCAATTCCTGAGCAAGGGCTGGAGCGTCACGGGCACCGTGCGGGAAGGATCGGGGCGCACGCGCCTGCACGACCTCGCCGACCGGTTCGACGGCCGGCTCGACATCGAGACGCTCGACATCTGCGAGCCGGCGCAACTGGCGGCGCTGCGGGAGCGGCTGTCGGGCCGGCGCTTCGACATGCTGTTCGTGAATGCGGGAACGACGAACGAGCCGACCGAAACGATCGGCGAAGTGACGACCGACGAGTTCGTGCGCGTGATGGTCACGAATGCGTTGGCGCCGATGCGCGTGATCGAGACGCTGCAGGATCGCGTGACCGCGGGCGGCCTGATCGGTGCGATGTCGTCGGGGCAGGGCAGCGTCGCGAACAACGTCAGCGGGATGCGCGAGGTCTATCGCGGCAGCAAGGCCGCGCTGAACCAGTTCATGCGCAGCTTCGCGGCGCGCCAGGCCGATACGCGGCGTGCGATGGTGCTGATGGCACCCGGCTGGGTCCGCACGGAGCTGGGCGGGCCGGATGCGCGCCTGACGATCGAGGAAAGCGTGCCGAGCCTCGTCGACGTGCTGGTCGCCAAGCGGGCGCGCCCGGGGCTCGAGTATCTCGACTATCTGGGGCGGACGGTGCCGTGGTAATCGTTGCGGCGATGCAGCGCGTGGGTGGCGGCCCGTTGCGATCCGCCGTGCCGTGAACGGGGCACGGGTTTCGCCGGGCTTTTTGCGGCCCGATGCCGGCTCTGCGAAGACCGTGCGGATTCAATACAATGCGACGACAAGCCAGTGACACGGCGTTGCGCCGTCGCGTTCGAATCCCCCGGTTCGCCGCGCATCGTGTGCGTCCCCGTCGTGACGGCCCCCAGTCGAACACGGAGCGCAACATGAACGAACCCTACCTTCAGGTCATCGCGCATTTCTTCGCCAAACCGGGCAACGGCGACCGCGTGATCGAACTGCTCGCGGAACTCGCGCCGGCGACGCGCACCGAGCCGCAGAACCTCGACTACGCGTATTTCCGGTCGGCGGAGGACCCCGACCACATCGTGATCCTCGAACGCTACCGCTATGCGGACGGCCTCGACGTGCATCGGGATACGCCGCATTTCCAGCGGATCGGTGTCGGCGCGATCTTTCCGTTGCTCGATCGCCGCGACGTGTTGCGCTTCATGGTGCAGCCGGACACCGGCACGGCGACGTCGCCGGGAGGTGCCTGATGAACCCGTTTCAATTCCGCACCGTGCCGACGCAGGTCGTCGAATTCGGCGCCGCGCGCCGGCTCGGCGCGTTGTTGCGTGAACGCTTTCCGGCGCTCGTGCGGCTGTGCGTCGTCACCGATGCGTTCCTGCATCGCAGCGGCGTGCTCGCGCCGTCGCTGGAGAGCCTCGCCGCGCACGGCTGGCAGGTCACCGTGATCGACGACGTGATCGCCGATCCGCCCGAGCAGGTGGTGCTCGACGCGACCGAGCGGGCCGTCGCGGCCAATGCGGAGATCGTGCTCGGCCTGGGCGGCGGATCGTCGATGGACGTCGCGAAGCTGATCGCGGTGCTCGCGCCCGGGCAGCAGGCGCTGGCCGACATGTACGGCGTCGACAAGGTCACGAGCGCGCGGCTGCCGCTCGTGCAGATACCGACGACGGCCGGCACGGGCTCCGAAGTGACGGCCGTGTCGATCGTCACGGTCGGCGAGGCGCGCAAGATGGGCGTCGTGTCGCCACACCTGTTCGCGGATGTCGCGATCCTCGACGCCGAACTGACGCTCGGCCTGCCGCGCGCGGCGACGGCCGCCACGGGCATCGACGCGATGGTGCATGCGATCGAGGCCTACACGTCCGCGCGGCTGAAGAACCCGGTGTCCGACATGCTGGCCGTGCACGCGCTGACGCTGCTGTCGCGCAACCTGCTCGCGGCGTGCGACGACGGCCACGACCGCCACGCGCGCGAGGCGATGCTGGTCGGCGCGATGTTCGCGGGGCAGGCGTTCGCGAATGCGCCGGTCGCGGCCGTGCACGCACTGGCTTATCCGGTCGGCGGGATCTTCCATGTGCCGCACGGGCTGTCGAATGCGCTCGTGCTGCCGCACGTGCTGCGTTTCAACGCACCGGCCGCCGCACCGCTGTATGCGGAACTCGCGGCGATCGTCGCGCCGTCGGCGACGGGCAGCGACGAAGCGCGTACGCACGCGCTGATCGGCGAGATCGACCGGCTGATCGCCGCGACGGGCATTCCGCGCACGCTGCGCGAGGTCGGTATCGGCGAGGCCGACCTGCCGAGGATGGCGTCGGACGCGATGCTGCAGACGCGCCTGCTCGTGAACAATCCGCGCGAGGTGACGGAGGCCGACGCGCTGGAGATTTACCGGCAGGCGTGGTGACGGGGCGGGCGTGCGCGTCGCGCCGCCCGCCATGCATTCATGTCGCGATGCGCGCGCCGCCCGCCGCGCGGGCCGTGCCGCGCCGCGTGCGCATGCGAGCGCAACGGCCGCGGGCCCGCATCCGGCCCGCGGGCGTGACGAGCAATGCGTCGCGTTCGACGCTCACGTGAAGGAACCGGGGAAGTCGCGGCAGGCTTGACGGCGGCTGCCGTCGTCAGCGGGCAGGGCGGGCCAGCAGCGGCGGGATGTCCTGCTTCAGCAGATCGACGACGGCCCGGACGCGCGGCGGCAGCGGCCGCTGCGCGTGGACGAGCACGTTGAGCGCGAAGTCGGGAATCGCGTAGCGCGGCAGGAGCTCGACGAGCGTGCCGGCCGCGAGCGCGTCGGCGCAGGCCGGGTGCTGGACCACGCCGATCCCGCCGCCCGCCGCGATCGTGTCGAACATCGGCCGCCAGTGGCTCGTCGTCATGATCGTGCGGATGCGCGCGTATTCGAGCGGGCCGCCGTCGTGCTGCACGGGCAGCCGTTCGCTTGCGAAGACGCCTTTCACGCGGATGAACGGATGGTTGGCCAGATCGGCCGCCGTGTCGATCGGGCCGCACCGGTCGAGATACGACGGCGCGGCGACGAGCCGGCGGCCCACCGTGCCGACCGGGTGCGCGACGAACCCGCCGTCGCCGAGCTGTCCGACGCGGATCGAGATGTCGACGCCTTCCGTGACCGGATCGACGATGTCGTCGTTCAGGACCAGATCGATGTGCAGGCCCGGATACGCGGTGCGGACATGCATCAGCACGCCCGGCAGCACGACCTCGCCGAAGCATTGCGGCGCCGCGAGCCGGATCGTGCCGTCGAGCGCGGTTTCCGTCTTCGAGACCGATGCGACCGCATCGTCGGCCGCTTCGAGCAGCGCCTTGCTGCGGTCGTAGAAGATCCGGCCTTCTTCCGTGCACACGAGGGTGCGCGCACTGCGCATCAGGAGCCGTGTGCCGAGATGCTTCTCGAGCCGTTCGATGCGCTCGCTGACGGCCGGCTGGCCCATGTCGAGATCGCGCGCCGCGCCGGACATCGTGCCGCGCTCGACGACCCTGACGTAGATGCGCATCGTCGCCAGCAAATCCATGAAGTCGCGCCCCTTGTCCGGTTCCGGTTGATGCCGATCGACGGATGGTACCAAAGCACGGCTGACTGAAGGTGTGGAGCGACCCGATACTGACCATCGGTTGCGCAAGCCGCGTGTGTTCGCCGGTGCGATGGGCGACAATCGGCTTCCGTGCGATCGACTGGAGACGATGACATGACGCGACAGGATGAAGCGGTGCGCACGCGCTGCGTCGCATGGCAGATCGTGCGGACCTGGCAGGCGGCCGAATGGTGCAGGCTCGTCGAGTCGCGAACGGGTATCGGCTTGTCGGGGTCGGTGTCGGGCGCGATCGACGGCGCGCCGTTTCGTGTCGATTACGCAATCTCGTGCGGCGCCGACTGGCTCACGCGCGCGGCGCGCATCACGCAGTGGGGCGGCACGCAGCCGCCACGGCAGCGGGATATCGCGTGCGACGCAGGGCGCTGGACGATCGACGGCGTCGACGTACCGGCGCTCGCGGGCGCGACCGATATCGATCTCGGTTTCAGCCCGTCGACGAACACGTTGCCGATCCGGCGGCTCGGGCTGGCCGTCGGCGAGGCGGCCGTGATCCATACCGCGTGGCTGCGCTTCCCCGAATTCGAGTTCGTGCGCGGCGAGCAGCGTTATACCCGCACGGCGGAACACGTGTACCGCTACGAAAGCGGCACGTATGCGGCCGATATCGCGGTCGACGAAGCGGGCCTCGTCACCGACTACGACGAATGGCGGCGCATCGGCGCGGCTCCCGCGCGCTGATGCACGCGTGCCGCGCCGTGCGTCGGCGGCAGTGCATCAGCGTGCGCTGGCCACCGACAGCTTGCCGGGAATCAGCTTCAGCGCGCTGAACGCGTCGGCGATGTTCTGCTGATATGCGAGCGTCGCGTCGCTGATCGGCTGCACGCCATAACCGGCGCGCTTGAGCGCGACTTCGAGCGTCGGCGCGTCGAGGCCGACGAGCGGCGACAGTTGCGCGGCGACTTCCGCCACGTGGTCGCGTGCCCAGCGGTCGACCGCGTCGACTTCGTCGAGCAGCGCGCGCAGCACCTGCGGATGAGCGGCCGCGTATTTTCGTGCGGCGAGGTAGTACTGCGTATTGCGCACGAGCCCTTCGCCGTTCGCGATCACGCGCGCGCCGATCTGCCGCTCGGCGGCGGCCAGGTACGGATCCCAGATCACCCACGCATCGACGTTGCGCTGCACGAACGCGGCGCGCGCGTCGGCGGGCGTCAGGTAGATCGGCTGGATGTCGGCATACGTCAGGCCCGCGTGTTCGAGCGCCTTCACGAGCAGGTAGTGGACGTTCGAACCTTTGTTGAACGCCACCTTCTTGCCGCGCAGCTGCGCGACGTTGCGGATCGGCGAATCGGGCAGCACGACGATCGCCTCGCCCTGCGGCGCGGGCGGCTCGTTGCCGATGTAGACGAAATCGACGCCGCCCGCCTGCGCGAAGATCGGTGGCGTCTCGCCGACCGTGCCGACGTCGATCGCGCCGGCGTTCAGGCCCTCGAGCAATTGCGGGCCGGCCGGAAATTCGAGCCATTGCACCGTGACGCCCTGGCTCGCGAGCCGCTTTTCCAGCGTGCCGCGTGCCTTGAGCACGACGAAGTTGCCGTATTTCTGGAAGCCGACGCGCAGCCGCGTGCCGCTGTCTTGGGCGTGCGCGGGCAGGCCGGCGAGCGGGCCGAGCGCGAGCCCGGCCAGCCCGGCGGCCGCGCCTTGCAGCCACTGGCGGCGCTGCGGGTTCGCCGGTGTCGGTTCAACGTCTGCGTGCGGTGTGTCGTTCATCGAGGCGTCCTGCGGGCGAAGGAGCGGGCCGCGCGCGAAAGGCGACGCGGTCGGCGCAGGGCGGGGCCGGATGCGGGCGCTGCACGCCACGGGCCGGCCCGCGCCGGACTCGTGACGATACGTCCGCCTGCGTTGGCGGCCAACCAACGAATGCGCATATGCAAATCAGCGGTGGACGCGTTGCCGGCGTTCGATCCGGCGATCAGTGCAGAAACCCGCAGCGACGAGCCAAATCGCGGCCGGAACGGGGCGGCATGGCCGGCCGCCCCGGAGAAATCGCCGCCTCGCACGCGCGGCCGCCCGGCGCGCGACGAGCCGCTGCCTGAACCGCTGCCGCGACGCTCAATCGGAGCCGGTCGGGCTTTCCTCGATCGAATCGACGCGATCCGGATAGAACGCGAGGTGCCCGCGGATCGCGTCGACGGCCGGATAGGGCGCCTCGTAGGTCCAGACGGCATTGACCGCGCGTTCGCCGCCGACCGGGATCGAGTAGTACGCGCAGTCGCCCTTGTACGGGCAGTAGGTCGCGTGATCGGTGCGCAGCAGCAGCGTCAGGTCGGCGTCCTCGCGCGGGATGTAGAGCACGGCCGGGTAGGCGGCTTCGCGCAGCGCCAGCGCGCGGCGCGTGTCCGCGACGATCCGGCCGGCCGCCTTGACCACGACCCGCCGCGGGTGCGATTCGATCGTGATCGGGTGATCGGGGCCCGGCGTCTTCACCGGGCGAGCAGGCGTATCGGGGCTGACAGGCATGGTGTGTCCTCCTGGAATCGGCGGCGCGACGGGATGCGCGCCGGCGTTGGCCAGCCGATACGATGCGCCCATTTCGGCGAACCTGCACGGGGCCGGAAGAGACCACGCGCGCCACGTGCCCGACGCTCGCACGGACATCCCCGTGCCGCGGCGGCGGGATGCCGATCCAGCGATAAGCAACGCGCAATTAATTGGTAAGCGATCGGCGGGCGACGCGCGAAGATCGGCCGTCGTCATTTGCATGACAGCCACCGATTCCGCCACCATGAAGACCTCTTTCGTTTCGCCCGCCGCGCCTCGCGTGCGGAAACTACCACGCGCCGCGACGGCCCTGCGCTGCATCGCGGCGTCGCTGCTGCTCGCCGGCGCGGCCACGCAGGCGCTGGCCGCGCCCGCCGGCAAGACGCTCGTGTATTGCACCGAAGGCAGCCCGGCCGGCTTCGACCCGGGCCAGCACACGACGAGCACCGATTTCGACGCGAGCACGTTCACGATCTACAACGGGCTCGTGCAGTTCAGGCGCGGCACGCTCGATCTCGAACCGTCGCTCGCGACGAGCTGGGACGTGTCGCCCGACCAGCGCACGATCACGTTCCATTTGCGGCGCGGTGTGAAGTTCCAGACGACCGCGTGGTTCAAGCCGACGCGGCCGTTCCAGGCCGACGATGTCGTGTTCACCTTCCGCCGGATGCTCGATCGGGACGATCCGTTCCGCAAGGCCTATCCGGTCAGCTTTCCGTATTTCAGCGACCTCGGTTTCGACCGCAACATCGAACGCATCGACAAGGTCGACGACTACACGGTGCGCTTTGTGCTGAAGACGCCCGACGTCGTGTTCGTGCGCAATCTCGCGATGGCGTTCGCGTCGATCCTGTCGGCCGAGTACGCGTCGCAGCTTGCGGCGCGTCACCGCGAGGCCGACATCAACCAGTTCCCGGTCGGCACGGGGCCGTTCCTGCTGCGCACGTACCAGAAGGACGCGCTGATCCGCTACGACGCGAATCCGGACTACTGGAAGCCGGACGACGTGAAGCTCGCCCATCTCGTGTTCGCGATCACGCCCGATCCGGCCGCGCGCCTGCAGAAGCTGGTGTCCGGCGAATGCCAGGTGTCGGTGTTCCCGCGGCCAGCCGACCTCGACACGGTGCGGCGCGACCCGAAGCTGTCGTTGTTCTCGGGGATGGGTTTCAACGTCGGCTTCGTCGCGTACAACACGCAGCATGCGCCGCTCGATCGCGTCGACGTGCGGCGCGCGCTCGACATCGCGATCGACAAGTCGGCGATCGTGAAGACCGTGTTCAACGGCGACGCGAAGATCGCGACGAACCCGATGCCGCCCGCGCAATGGTCGTACAACCCGCGCCTGAAGGATGCGCCGCGCGATCCGGCGGCCGCGAAGGCGCTGCTCGCGCAGGCCGGTTTCCCGAACGGCTTCGACCTCACGCTGTGGGCGATGCCCGTGCAGCGCCCGTACAACCCGAATGCGCAGCTGATGGCGCAGTTGATCCAGCAGGACTGGGCGAAGATCGGCGTGCGCGCGAAGATCGTCAGCTACGAATGGGGCGAATACAACCGCCGCGCGAAGCTCGAAGGGCAGCACGACGCGATCCTGTACGGCTGGTCGGGCGACAACGGCGATCCCGACAACTGGCTCGGCACGCTGCTCGGTTGCGACGCGGTGCACGGCAGCAATCTCGCGAAATGGTGCAACCAGGATTTCGAACGGCTGGTGGACGCCGCGCGTTCCAATGCGGACGTCGCGAAACGCACGGCGCTGTACGAACAGGCGCAGGTCGTGTTCAAGGACCAGGTGCCGTTCACGCCGATCGCGACGTCGATCGTGTCGCTGCCCGTGTCCAAGCGCGTGCACGGGCTGACGTTCTCGCCGCTCGGCGGGCACCGTTTCGACGGGGTCTGGCTGGATTGACGGACGGGCCGCGCACGCGCGCGGCCCGCGCATTCATCGGCGTGACGTGACGAAAGTGACGGAAAGGCCGGCGCGCCGCGGCACGCCGGCTGCCGCCGGTTCAGTTGAGCGCGACCGCCGCCGCGGCCTCGACCGGCGAGCCTTCGAGCGCGACCGACGGCCGGCCGTCGGGGCCGACCGGCACGTCGCCGGTGAGCGTCGTGCGATAGAGCTGGCGGTCGAAGTCGAGATCGAAGATGTCGACCGGCGCGAGGTGTGCGGTCGCGCGGTTGTCCCAGAACGCGATGCTGCGCGGCTCCCACTTGAAGCGGATCGTGAATTCAGGCCGCGTCACGTGTTCCCACAGCAGTTCGAGCAGGGCCTGGCTCTCGCGCGGCGTCAGCCCGACGATCGATTTCAGGAAGCTCGGGCTCACGTACAGCGCGCGTTCGCCGGTCTCCGGGTGCACGCGCACGAGCGGATGCTCGGTGACGAGCGGGCGGCGTTCGACCGCGTCGTCGAACGCATCGGTTGCGCGCGCGCCGGCCGGCGGCGTGAAGCGATGAATGCCGCGCAGGCCGTCGACGAAGCCGCGCAGCGGCGCGGACAGCGTTTCGTACGCGCGCACGAGGTTGGTCCAGTGCGTGTCGCCGCCGTAAGGCGGGATCGTCACGCCGCGCAGGATCGACGCCCACGGCGGGTTCACGGCGGCCGTCACGTCGGTGTGCCAGCCGGTCCACGGCCGGCGCACCGGTTCGCCTTCGAAGCGGGTCGCCTTGCGGTGTTTCGCGATCGAATACACGGCGGGATGCCCGTCGACGTGCCCGAACACCGGGTGGCCGACCGTCGGCTCGCCGAACTGCGCGGAGAACGCGACGTGCTGCTCGTGCGTGAGGAACTGCTCGCGGAAGAAGATGACGCGCCATTTCAGCAGCGCGGCGCGAATCGCCGAGATCTGCGGCGTGGTCAACGGTTGCGTGAGGTCGACGCCGCGTATTTCCGCGCCGATATGGGCGGACAGCGGGATCACGTCGATCGGCTCGGCGGCGGGTTCGAGTAAGGCGCTCATGCGACGCTCCTGGCGGAAGTGAACGGGGTGCGGGGCCGACATCGTTGCGCGTGCGTGCGTCGGTCCGGTGGCGGGAAGGGCATGGTCGGGTGTCCGGTGGCGGAGGAGGCAGGTGCGGCGGCGCGCACGGAACGGCGCCGCCGCGTGACGCGGGCGTTATTGCAGCGTCGCGCCCGGCCCCTTCAGCACGACGCTCCGGCGGCCGTCGATGCCGACCGGCACGTCGCCGTGCACGGTCGCGCGGCGCACGACACGGCGCGCATCGCCGTAGTCGTTGATCGCGTAGTGCTGCGTCGCGCGGTTGTCCCAGATCGCGACGTCGCCTTCCTGCCAGTTCCAGCGCACCGTGTTCTCGAGACGCGTCACATGCTCGTGGAATACCTGCAGCAGGTGCGCGGAATCCTGCGCCGACAGCCCCTTGAGCCGCTGCACGAAATGCCCGAGCACGAGCGTGCGTTCGCCGGTTTCCGGATGGACGCGCACCACCGGGTGCTCGGTTTCGTAGACGGTCGACGTGAACACTTCGCGGTAGCGCTTCAGTTGAGCGTCGTCGGCATGCACGTGCGTCGACGCGTAGTCGTACGCGTTCGTATGCAGCGCCCACAGCGTGTCGGCGAGCGCGCGCAGCGGGTCGGGCAGGTTCGCGTAGGCGGCGGCCGTGTTGGCCCACACGGTATCGCCGCCGAACGGCGGAATCACGACCGCGCGCAGGATCGAGACCTTCGGGTACGCATCGACGAACGTCACGTCGGTGTGCCACGAATTGGCGCGCGCGCCGTGTGCGGAATCGAGTTCGAGCAGGTGTGCGCTGCCGTCGACGGACGGCACGGTCGGGTGGGCGACAGTCTCGCCGAAGCGGCGTGCGAACGCTTCCTGCGCGGTGTCGTCGAGGTGGTGCTGGCCACGGAAGAACAGCACCTTGTGGCGCAGCAGCGCGGCCTGGATCGCGTCGAACGTCGCGTCGTCGAGCGTGCCCGACAGCCGCACGCCGGCGATCTCGGCGCCGATCCGGCCGGCGACCTGGCGAAGCTGGAGCGGGGTGGCGGCCGTGCGCGGCGCGGCGTGCGAAGCATGCGAAGACGGGTGAGCGGCGTGCTGGACTTCGGACATCGGGAGTCTCCTGGAGTCGGGTCGGTCGAGTCTCCATTCAAGCAGGGACCGTGCGCAACCGGAACCGATGAATCGTCACAACCTTAGCGTGCGCGCGGCGACGATCGATATGCGTCGTCGTGCTGAGCAAATCGGAGCGCCATGCGTGCTACCACGCAAGCCGCCATTCGCCGATCCGGTGCGGGCGCGGCGGGTCGATACGCTTGCCGCGCGGGTGATCGTCGCCCGGCGGTTCGCCGTCGTCGAAACCGGAGAGCACGGTGTCGCGCAGCCGCGCGAATTCCGGTGAATCCCGCCGGCGCGGGCGCGGCAGCGCGACGTCGACGATGCGCTCGATGCGGCCCGGGCGCGGCGCCATCGTCACGACACGGTCGCCGAGATACACGGCTTCGTCGACGTCGTGCGTGACGAGGATCATCGTGATGCGCTCCTGTTCCCAGATGCGCAGCAGCTCGTTCTGCATCCGCGCGCGCGTCTGCGCGTCGAGCGCGCCGAACGGCTCGTCGAGCAGCAGCACGCGCGGGCGGTTCACGAGGCCGCGTGCGATCGCGACGCGCTGCGCCATCCCGCCCGACAACTGGTTCGGATACGCATGCTCGAAGCCGTTCAGCCCGACGAGCGCGACGTGATCGGCGACCGCGCGGCGCTTCGCGGCCGCGTCGAGCGGCGCGTTGCGCAGCGCGGCCTCGATGTTCTGCGCGACGGTCAGCCACGGGAACAGCCGGTGATCCTGGAACACGATCCCGCGTTGCAGCGACGTGTCGCGTACGCGCTCGGCGCCGGCACGGATCTCGCCGGCGTAGTCGGTGTCGAGCCCGGCGATCAGGCGCAGCAGCGTCGACTTGCCGCAGCCGCTCGCGCCGACGATCGTGACGAACTCGCCGGCGCGCACGTGCAGCGACACGTCGTCGAGCACGGCGAGCGCGGCGCCGCGTTGCGCGTAGTGCTTGCTCACGTGGAGGATGTCGAGCGAATCGGAGGCGAGGGTCGTCATGGCAGGTCTGAGGAAGGGGGAAGGAAAGGGCGATCAGCGCGGCAGGTCGCCGCGCCGGGCCAGCACCTTGCGCTCGATCGCGCGTGCGATCGCGTTCAGGGCCCAGCCGGTCACGCCGACGACGATGATTCCGAACAGCACGAGATCCATCCGGAACTGCTCGCTGCCGTCGATCAGCGTGTTGCCGATCCCGCTGCCGGCGACCAGCAGGTATTCGGCGCCGAGCGTCGCGAGCCACGAATAGATCAGGCCGAGATACAACCCGGTGAAGATCGACGGCAGCGCGGCCGGCAGGATCACGTGGCGCACGAGCTGGAGCCGCGAGTAGCGCAGCGCGCGGGCGACGTCGACATACGCGCGCGGCACCGCATGAATGCCGTCGCAGGTGTGCGCGGCAACGGGCAGCAGCGCGGCGAGCGACAGGAACACGACCTTGGCGACGTCGCCGAGGCCGAACCATACGGAAATCAGCGGAATCCACGCGAACAGCGAGATCTGCTTGAACGTGTCGAAGCTCGGGCCGACCATCCGCGCGGCGAGGCGCGACAGCCCGAGCGCGGTGCCGAGCAGCAGCCCGCCGGCCGCGCCGATCGCGAAGCCGCAGGCTTCGCGCGCAAGCGACGCGGACAGCGCGCGGCCGAGCGCGCCGCTCGTGGCTTGCGCCCATGCGGTGCGCAACACGTCGGCCGGGCCGACGAGCAGCCCGCTGTTCACGAGGTGCGCGGACGCGATGGCCCACCACAGCGCGAGCGCGACGAGCGGCAGGACGAAGCCGCGCCAGTCGGGCGCACGCAGGCGGCGGGCGGCCGTGGCGGCCGGCGGTGCGGCGTCCGGCGAAGCGGAATGCGTCACGGGAGAATCTCCTTCGGTTGCGCGGGCAGGGCAGGCATCGTGTGTGGCTCAGCCCCGGAAGGCGGACGGCACGCCGCGGCGCAGGCGCGCCTCGAGCGCGTCGAGCAGCCGGTTGATCAGCAGGCCGACCGCCCCGACGACGATCACGGCGGCCATCACGAGATCGAGCTGGAACAGTTGCCGCCCGTACACGATCAGGTAGCCGAGCCCTTCGGACGACGCGACGAGCTCCACGACGACGAGCGCGAGCCACGATTTCGTGAACGCGAGCCGCACGCCGGTCGCGAGCGTCGGGATCGCGGCGGGCAGCACTACGTGCACGATGCGCTGGCGGCGCGTGTAGCCGAATACGCGCGCGACTTCGTCGAGCGCGGGCGGGGTCTGGCGAAACCCTTGCAGCGTGCTCAGCGTGACGGGAACGAGCGCCGCATGCGCGATCAGCAGGTACTTGAGCGGTTCGCCGACGCCGACGAGCAGCAGCAGGAACGGCAGCCAGCCGAGCACCGGAATCTGCACGAGCGCGTTGAAGCTCGGCAGCACGTAGGCTTCCAGCGTGCGCGACAGGCCCAGCGCGACGCCGGTCGCGAAGCCGAGCAGCGTGCCGGCGGCGAACCCGACCAGCACGCGTTGCAGGCTAATCAGCGTGTGGCGCACGAGATCGCCGCTCGTCGCGAGATCCGCGAGCGCGTCGAACACGCGTTCCGGCGGCGGCAGGATCTGCGGCGCGATCCAGCCGCGCGCGCTGCCGACGCTCCACAGCGCGAACAGCAGCGAGGGCAGCAGCCACGGCGCGAGCCGCCACGACCACCGTTTCACGTGTGCCGCCGGGTGCGGCTGCGCGGCGAGCGCGGCGGGCGGGCGAGTGTCGGATGACGGGACGGAAAACGCGGTGTCGCTCATCGGGGAAGTCCGGGTCAGGAAAGGGGCTTGCCGGCCGCGTCGTATCGTTGCCAGTAGTTTTCGAGCTTCAGCGTGCGCAGCGCGTTGTCGAGATACTTCGGCTCGAACCAGCCGTCGACGTCGACCGGCTGGCGAATCAGTTTCAATGCGAGCGCATCCTGCGCGACGGACTTGTAGCGCGCGACGAAGAACGGATCGATCAGCGGCGACAACCGGTCCTTCAGGCGCTGGTTCGCGTAGTCGGCCTGCCACGACGAAACCGGCACGCCGCTCTTTGCCCACAGCTTGAACAGCGCGTCGCGGTTCGCCTCGTCGGACGACCATTGCGCGCTCTTCACGATCGCGGTGACGACACGCTGCACGATGTCCGGATGCGCGCGGTCGAAATCGTCGAGCACGAGCAGGTGCGTCTGGCGCGTGAACTGCGGGCCGTCGTTCTGCGATTCGTAGATGATCTTCGCGAGCCCCGCGTCGCGCAGCTTGTACAGCTGGTAGTCGCCCACCGACGCGTCGATGCCTTTCGACGCGAGCGCGGCGAGCGAGCTCGCGGCATCGAGGTTGATCACGCGCAGGTCGCGTTCGCCGAGGCCGTTTTTCGCGAGTGCGTTGTCGGCGACGAGCTGCAGGTTGGTGCCGCGGAAGATCGACACGCGGCGGTCCTTCAGGTCCTTGATCGAGCGGATCGTGGAGTCGGGCGGCACCGCGATCTTGACGCCCGAGCGCACGCTCGCGGCGAGCAGCAGGCGCGTCTTGATCCCGTTCGCACGCGCGAGCACGGCGGGCAGGTCGCCCTGGTACGCGAAGTCGAGCGCCTTGTTGGCGATCGCCTCGTTGACGGCAGGCCCCGCGCCCTTGAAGAACAGCCATTCCACCTTGATGCCGTCTGCCGCGAACTCCTTTTCGACCTGTTGCTGCAACTGCGCGGTGGCGGCGCTCGAGCCGCCGAACGTCGGCGGATCGCCGGCGCCTTGCTGGGCGACGCCGATGCGGATGGTGGCGGGCTTGTCGGCGTGCGCGGCGGCGGCCGGCAACGCAATGAGGGACGCAATGAACAGCGATCGCAGCAGGCGCAGTGGAAGCATGAATCGACGGGTCCGGAACGTTGAGGAACAAGGCCGGGCCGCAGCCCGTCGGGGCATTCTCGATGACGTGCCGGGGCCGGACAAGAAACGATTTGAACTATGCTTATCGCCGCCTTGCGGGTTGCCGCGCCGCGCGTTCCGTTCTTTGCGGCGGAGAACCGCATTCACATGCATTGGAGATTCATTCAGGATTCCCATCATGTCGATTGCGGCCGGATGCCGAATCGGGCAATCGTCGATTTGAAAATCGCAATGGCGACGTGGATGGATTCGCGTAAGGGTCGCTGGCCGAATCCGGGCGGAAAGACGGAGGCCGGTAATCGGGGAAATGCGATGCGGGCCGGTCAATTTTGCCGGGAAGTCAGGCCGGACAAGGAGAAGCGAGCCGCTTTCGATCGATCCGGCATGCTGATAAATCGAATGGAAACGGTTCGGCGGCCGGCCGGAAAATCATGCGCCGCAACAGTGGCAATGCCTGTTCCGATACGTGAACCATGCGAAATGCCGCGAGAAAAATGAAGGCAAATGAGTGATATGGCATTCATCGTTGCAGCATGAAATCCATAAATGCACTCCGACGCCAAATCATTTGAATTCGCCTGAAAAATTGTCTATACCCTAGACGAATCAGCGTGGTTGCATCGTGCGGGAAGACCGCACCATGGATGCGGGCATGCAACGGTCGAAGTCATCGTTGCGCGCCGCGTGTTGTCGTGATCGAGAGTATTCCGGGGGATGCGAACGGCCCAGTGCCAGGGTCGCCCGCACGCATCGCAATGGGCGAAGGTCCTGCGCAACCGCCGGAGCAAGGGTGCGTCTTTGCGTTCAACGGTCGGTCACCGACCCGTTACACGGAGGTTGCCATGCTGCAATACGTCAAGTCCCTGCTGCGTGACGAACGCGGCGTCAGCTCGCTCGAATACGCAGTGCTGGCCGGCATCGTCGTGGTCGCGCTGGCGGCGGTCGGCGTGATCCTCAGCAGCAACACCGGCGGCTTGCCGAGCATATTCACGACGCTGATCAACAAGGTGACGAGCCTGATCTGATCCGCCGAACCCGCGCGCCACCGACGAACACCGGGATCCGCAGCGGTAGAACGTATCCGCGGCCGGTGCGTGTCGACGGACGGCTCTCCCATGCTCACGCTCGTGCAGTCGGTGGCCACGGTCTTGCTGGCTTCGCTCGCCGCGCAGGATCTGCGCGACCGGCGGCTGTCCAATCGCGTGGTGCTCGTGTTCGCGGCGCTGTATTTCGTCGCGGCGGCGCTCGCGCGCGACGGCTTCGCGCCGCTGGCCGGGCATGTCGCGATCGGCGCGGCGACGCTGGTGCTGTTCGGCGCGATGCGTCACGCGGGCTGGATCGGCGGCGGCGACGTCAAGCTGGCGGCGGCGGTGTGCCTGTGGGCCGGCCCGGCACTGGTGTTTCCGGTGCTGGCGAGTGTCGGCGCGGGCGGTGCCCTGTGCGGCGTCGCGTTGCTGGTATCGCGGTCGCGGCGCGCCACGCCGGTGCACGCGATCGACGCGCGCGGCGTGCCGTACGGCGTGGCGCTCGCGCTCGGCGGCACGCTGGCCGTCTGGGCGTCGTTTCCACACACGGTTTCGCTTACCTAGCCCGGGGGACGCACGCCGCCATGCCCAAACCGCTGAGAATGGCCGTGCTCGTCGTTGCCGCCGGCATCGGTGCGTTCATCCTGCGCGAACTCTACGTCGCCGCATCGACGCCGTCGGTGCCCGCCGAAACGGACCAGGCGCGCGTGCGGGTCGCCGCCGCCGACCTGCCGGAAGGGCTGCTGCTGCGCGACAACGATCTCGCGTGGAAACGCATGCCGCGCGCGCAGGTGCCGGCCGGCGCGTTCGTCGAGTCGCAGCCGGGCGCGGACCTGAAGGGCGCGCTGCTGCGCAACCACGTGGGCGCGGGCGCGCCGATTCGCGTCGAGAACGTGATTCCGGCCGGCGCGCCGGATTTTCTCGCGGCCGCGCTGCAACCCGGCATGCGCGCGATCTCGGTGCCGGTCGACGACGTGTCGGGCAACGCGGGGCTGATCCAGCCGGGCGACTTCGTCGACGTGTTGCTGACGCAGCAGATCGGCGGCTCGGCGACGTCGCCGGGCACGTTCGAAGCGGAGACGGTGGTGCGGCGCGCGCGCGTGCTCGCGGTCGGTTCCGAATTCCAGCGAGCGAAGGCGCCCGCGAGCGCGCCGGACGCGACGGCGCGTGCGCGCACGGTCACGCTCGAGGTCGCGCCGCGCACCGCGCAGGTCGTGCTGGTGGCGACCCGCCTCGGCTCGCTGTCGCTCGCGCTGCGCAGCTTCGCGACGAGCGACCGGCGGCAGCCGGCGGGCGGCGACGAGCAGGAGGCCGATACCCAGCCGGTATGGGCCGGCGACGTGTCGCGCGCGGCGCGCGAGACCGCACGCGAGCCGTCCGCCGGGACGGATGCGGGCGCGCGGCCGGCGTGGCGGAACAACGCCGTCGTGATCTATCGCGGTTCGTCGGTCGACGACGGATCGCACGGCGGCGGAACCGGCACGCCGGGCCTGCCGCCGCTGCCGTCCGGGCTGCCGTCGTGGCCGGCGATGCCCGCGGCACCGGGCGGTGCCAATGTCGCGGCGCAGGCGGGTGCGCCGCCGCCGGGAGCGACGGTGCAGTGACGGATTGACGATTCGGGCCGTCCGTCCGGCGGCCGGCATTTGACGGGAACACGCATGGTGCGCATGGTTCGTTGGATCGCTTTCCTGGGCCTGGCCTGCGGCATCGCGTCCGGGGGCGCCGCCGCGCAGGTCGCGCGGGCGCCGGACGCGGGCGCGGCGCTGTCGATCGCGACCGGCAAGGGGGAACTGCTGTCGCTGCCCGAGCCCGCAACCGCGATGTTCGTCGCCGATCCGGCCATCGCGGACATCCAGGTGCCGTCGCCGCGTACCGTATTCGTGTTCGGCAAGAAGGCGGGCACGACCACGCTGATCGCGCTCGGCGCGAACCATCGTCCGATCCTGCGCAAGACGGTGATCGTGCAGGTCGACACGGCATCGCTGCAGGGCGTGCTCGACAGCCGCTTCCCGCAACTGAAGCTGTCGGTGTCCGGTGCGCCGGGCTCGCTGATGGTGTCGGGCAAGGTGCCGAGCGCGGCCGACGCCGACGCCGTGATGCAGTCGCTCACGCCGTACCTGCACGACAAGGAAAAGATCGTCAACCGGCTCACGCTGTCGCGCCCGATCCAGGTGAACCTGCGCGTGCGGGTGACGGAGGTGAGCCGCAACATCACGCAGCAGCTCGGCATCAACTGGAGCTCGCTGGGCGGGGCCGGCAACTTCGTCGGCGGGCTGTTCAACGGGCGCACGCTGTTCGATCCGACGACCAGCCTGTTCAACCTGTCGCCGACGGGCGCGTTCTCGGTGCTCGGCGGGTTCCGCGCGGGGCGCTGGTCGATCGACGTGGTGCTCGACGCACTCGACCAGGAGGGCCTGATCACGATGCTCGCCGAACCGAACCTCACCGCGATGTCCGGCGAGACCGCGAGCTTCCTCGCGGGCGGCGAGATTCCGATCCCGGTCGCGCAGGCCGGCTCGTCGACCGGCGCGATCACGGTCGAGTTCAAGCCGTTCGGCGTGTCGCTCGATTTCACGCCGACCGTGCTCGCCGACAACCGGATCAGCCTGAAGGTGCGGCCGGAAGTGAGCGAGGTCGATGCGAACAACAGCGTGACGACCGGCGGCGTCAAGGTGCCGGGGCTCACGGTGCGGCGCGTCGAGACGACGGTCGAGCTGTCGAGCGGGCAGAGCTTCGCGATCGGCGGGCTCCTGCAGAGCCAGACGGCCGACACCGTGTCGCAGATCCCGGGGCTCGGCCGGCTGCCGATCATCGGCCGGCTGTTTTCGTCGAAGAACTTCCAGGACAACAAGACCGAGGTGGTCGTCATCGTCACGCCGTACATCGTGCAGCCGGCCGGGCCCGGCCAGCTCGAGCAGGCGATCGACACGGTCGCGCGGCCGAGCAGCGACCTGGAGTTCGCGGTGCAGCGCAACCTGGGGCTCGACCTGCTGTCGGGCGATACGCCGCGCCTCGTCGGCGCCGCGGGCTTCGTGTACTGAACCGGAGGCGCGCCCATGCGAACCCGATCGATCGTTGCCGCACTGCTGCCGCTGGGGCTCGCGGGCTGCCTGTCGGCGCCGCCGCCGGTCAACCTGCCCGATGCGCGGACGATCGGCTTCGACGGCGCGCGCGCGGTGCCGCCCGATTGCGCGACGCTGATGCAGCCGTCGCATCTCGTCGACGCGGGGTACGCGCGGCCCGGTGTGCCGTTCGGCTGCGCGACCTACTCGAACCTCGCGGCGATGCTCGCGCGGCCGGAGGATCTCGTCGCGCCCGTGCCGTACGGCGGCGCGGACGCGCAGGCCGCGGCCGACGCGGTGCGCCGCTACGTCGAGGACCGCGTGAAGCAGCCGACGCCCGGCAAGACGCTGACGACCGGCTCGCCCGGCCATTGAACCGACCCGGATGCCATCACGATGCCGCCCATGAATCTCCTCGATCGCCAGCACACCCGGCGCGCCGCGTCCGCGGGGGCGGCCGATCTCGTCGCGGTCGTCGCCGATCCGGGCAGCGAGGACGTGATACGCCGCGTCGCGCAGGAGCTGTCGATCACGCGCACCCATCTGCAGGCGGGCACCTGCGACGATGCGATCCGGCTGCTGCAGCAGTACGAGCGTTCGCCGCGCCAGCTCGTCATCGACGTGTCGGATTCGGTGCTGCCGGTGTCGGACCTGATGCGGCTCGCCGACGTGTGCGACCCGTCGGTGCGCGTCATCGCGATCGGTACGCAGAACGACGTCGGGCTGTTTCGCAACCTGCTCGGCATCGGCGTGCAGGACTACATCGTCAAGCCGCTGACCGTCGAGTTGATGCGGCGCGCGCTGACGGCCACGGAATCGGTCGTCCAGGCGCGTACCGGCAAGGTCGTCAGCTTCGTCGGCGCCCGCGGCGGCGTCGGCGCGACCACGATCACGGTGAGCCTCGCGCGCTTCCTGGCGGGCGAGAAGCGCCGCCGCGTGGCCTATGTCGACCTGAACCTGCATGGCGGCGGCGCGAACTCGATGTTCGGGCTGTCCAGCAACAACGGGCTGATCGAACTGCTGAACATGGGGCAGCGCCCCGACGACGCGTTGTTCGAGCGCATGTTCGTCACGAAGGGCGACCGGCTGCACGTGCTGTCCGCCGAGCTGGCGTATGGCGCCGACACCCCGGTGGGCGACGAGGCCGTCGCGCGCCTGGTCGACATGCTGAAGGACCGCTTCCACTACGTGCTGTTCGACGTCGGGAGCGGCGCCGGCAAGCTGCTCGAGGACGCGCTCGTCGCGTCCGATCTCGTCCATGTCGTGGTCGACCGCTCGGTGCATGCCGCATACGAGGCCGCGCGGCTCGTGCGCTTCGTGCGGGAACTGCCCGGCGAGCGGCTGCTGTCGATGGTGCTGAACAACCCGCTCGCGCCCGTCGCGGGCCGCGTCGAGCCGGTCGATTTCGAGGAGGCGTTCGGCGGCGCGCCGCTGCACGAACTGCCGCACGAGCCGCAGACGCTCGCCGTCGCCGAGAATCTCGGCGAGCCGATCGACGGCGCGAAGCGGCACGGCTTCGTGGATCAGATCCGGCAGCTCGCGAACGGCATCACCGGCGAGCCGATGGCCGTCGCCGAGCCGTGGTATGCGCGGCTCGTCAAGTGGAGGAAGGGATCGTGACGTTCGGTACCCGCAACCGGCCGCCGGCGAAGCCCGTGCCGGCCGCGACGCCCGCCGTGGCGCACGAGCCGGCACCGGCGCCGGCTCCGGCGGAAGCACCGGCACCCGCGTCGGCATCGGCGCGTGCGCCCGTGGCGGCCGATACCCACGAGGCGCTGATCCGGTCGAGCAAGTTCGATGCGATCCGCCACGCGGTGTTCACGTCGATGAACATGTCGGCGGCGCTGATGAAGACGCGCGACGAGGTGCGCGCGGGCATCGAGCAGGTGGCCGCGCACACGGTCGAGCGCGAGCGCCTGAAGATCACGGCCGGCGAGCAGGTGCTGATCGTCGATGCGATCCTGAACGACATGTTCGGCGTCGGGCCGATCGAGCCGCTGCTGGCCGACGACACGGTCACCGACATCCTCGTCAACGGGCCCGACCAGGTGTACGTCGAGCGCGCGGGCCGGCTCGAGCTCACGTCGCTGAAGTTCCGCGACGACGCGCACGTGGCGAGCGTCGCGCAGCGGATCGCGGCGGCGGTGGGGCGGCGCGTCGACGAGAGCAGCCCGATGGTCGATGCGCGGCTCGCCGACGGCAGCCGCGTGAACGTCGTGCTGCCGCCGATCGCGATGCGCGGGCCATCGATCTCGATCCGCAAGTTCGCGAAGCGCGACATCACGCTCGCGCGGATGGCGCAGCAGGGCAACATCTCGCATCCGATGCTGCAGGTGCTGAAGGTCGCGTGCGCGTGCCGGCTGAACATCGTGATCTCGGGCGGCACCGGCTCGGGCAAGACGACGCTGCTCAACGCGCTGTCGCAGCATATCGAGCAGCACGAACGGATCGTGACGATCGAGGATGCCGCCGAGCTGCAGTTGCTGCAGCCGCACGTCGTGAGCCTCGAGACCCGCCCGGAAAATACCGAGGGGCTCGGCGGGATCTCGCAGCGCGATCTCGTGCGCAACGCGCTGCGGATGCGGCCCGACCGCATCATCCTCGGCGAGATTCGCGGCCCCGAGGCGTTCGACGTGCTCCAGGCGATGAACACGGGGCACGACGGCTCGATGACGACGATTCACGCGAATTCGCCGCGCGACGCGATCAGCCGGCTCGAGAGCATGGTCATGATGGCGAACGCGAACCTGCAGCTGCTGTCGATCCGCCGCCAGATCGCGAGCGCCGTGCACCTGTTCGTGCAGATCGAGCGGATGCGCGACGGGGTGCGGCGCGTGACGCGGATCACCGAGATCGTCGGGATGGAAGGCGAGGTGGTCATCACGCAGGACCTGTTCGTGTTCCGCCAGGAAGGCGACACGACGCGCGATGCGGTGAAGGGCGTGTTCGAGGCATCGCCGTTGCGGCCGGGATTTGCGGCGCGCGCCGCGTATTACGGCGTCGAGGATGCGCTCGCCGAGGTCTTCCGGCAATGAGGGCCGCCGACCTGTTCGCGGTGGGCGGGTTCGTGACGATCCTCGCGATCGGGCTCGTGCTGTCGTCGCTGTTCGATCGCGCGAGCCATCACCCGGCGCAGCGCATCCGCGCACGGATGCGCAAGCTGTCGCCGTCGCTCGCCGGGCACGTCGGGCACGCGTCCGCCGCGCCCGGCGTCGCGCTGTTCAACCTCGAGCGCCGGCAAGGCCGCCTGCGCGCATGGCTGCAACGCCGCGTGACGCGGGTGCGCGCGGTCGGCGGCAAGGGCGGGGTGAGGATCGTCGTCGCGAGCACGATCGCCGGTGCGATCGCGGCGATCGTCGCGGTGAAGCTGATCGGGCCGCCGGACTTCCTGCGTCCGTTGATTTATGCCGGGTTGCCGCTGGTCGCGATGCGCGCCAGCTACCGCGCGCTGGTCGACCGGTTCCGGGTGCGCTTTCTCGAAGCGTTCCCGGACGCGATCGACGTGATCGTGCGGGCCGTGCGCGCGGGCATTCCGGTCACGCAGGCGATCGGCATGGTCGGCGACGGCGCGGCCGAGCCGGTGCGCGCGACGTTCCGTTCGATGGGCGACAGCCTGCGCGTCGGCGCGGATCTCAAGGATGTGCTGACGCAGGCGGCGGACCGGCTGATGATCGCGGACTTCTCGTTCTTCACCGTCTACCTGCTGCTGCAGCGCGAGACCGGCGGCAGCCTCGGCGAAACGCTCGACGAGCTGTCGAGCATCATCCGCACGCGCCGCGACATCCGCCTGAAGACCCGCGCGCTGACCGCCGAGGGGCGCATCACGACGAACATCATTTCGGCGGTGCCGTTCGTGATGATCGGCGCGCTGTTCCTCGTGAACCGCGACTACGTGATGCTGCTGTTCTCGACGCACGCGGGGAACACGATGCTGACGATTGCGGCCGGGTTGCTGACGGTCGGCCTGCTGGTGATCCGCAAGATCTCGAAACTGGATACCGCGCGATGACGATGTCGATGCTGGCCGCCCGCGGCTTCGAATTGCTGCTGTTGCTCGCCTGTGTCGCGGCGGCGCTCGGCAGACCCGGCGGCGGCACCCGCCAGCGGATCGCCGCGCGTGTGCGGCAGGCTGCCGGGCAGCACCCGCCGGCACCCGTGACGGGGTGGCTGCAGCCGGGCGGCGTTCGCCAGGATCTGACGCGCCGGCTCGCGCAGCTGGGCGAACGGCTGCCGGTGCTCGACCCGATGCAGCGCGTGAAGCTCGGCCTGCAACTGACGCGCGCGGGGTTTCGCGAGCGCCGCGCGGTGTCGTCGATGATCGGGATCAAGCTGAGCTGCGGCGTGCTGTTCGCATGCGGCGCGATCGTGTTCAGCCCGCTGATTCCGCGCTTCGGCGAATACTTCGTGATCCGGGCGCTGGCGATGGTCGCCGCGTTCGTGATCGGCGTGATCGTGCCGGAATACGTGCTCGGCGCGATGATCCGGCGGCGGCGGCGGCTCATCGCCGCGTGCTTTCCGGACGCGCTCGACCTGCTGGTGATCTGCACGATGGCCGGCAACAGCCTCGCGTCGGGCATCCGGCGCGTCGCGCACGAACTGTCGCGCATCTGCCCGCCGCTCGCCGACGAGCTGACGGTGTGCGCGGACGAGCTCACGCTGAGCGGCGACGTGTCCGCGACGCTCGCGCATTTCGCGACGCGCGTCGATTTCACGTCGGCGCGTTCGCTCGCGACGACGCTCACGCAATCGCAGCGCTTCGGCACGCCGATCACGCAGGCGCTGCGCACCCTGTCGCGCACCGAGCGCACCGAGCAGATCGTCGCGCTCGAGGAACGGGCCGCGAAGCTGGCGCCGAAGATCACGTTGCCGATGATGCTGTTCATCCTGCCGACGGTGTGCCTGATCGCGGCGGGCCCGGCGGCGATTCGCCTGCTCGAGGTATTCAGATGACACGATCCGTCGTACGTGCGTTCGCGCTCGCGGCCGTGCTGCCGGTGCTGGCCGGCGGCTGCGCGCCGGGCATCCAGACGCGGCCGGTGCTGTCGCACAAGAGCGACGACCCGCAGGCCGAGCTGCGCATCGCGGACAGCGCGCTCGCCGGCGGCAACGTCGATCTCGCATCGACGCTGTACGAGAAGGTGCTCGCGAAGCATCCCGAATCGCTCGCGGCGCGCCTGGGGCTCGGCGACGTCAACTATCGCGCGGGCGACCTGGAGCGCGCGCGGATCCTCTACGACGAGGCGCAGCGGCAGGCGCCCGCGGAACTCGGCCCGCGGCTCGGGCTCGCGCGCGTCGCGTTGCGGCAGCGGCGTCTCGACGAAGCCGCGCAGCGCTATCGCGACCTGCTGGCCGCGCAGCCGAACCATCCGCTCGCGGCGGAAGGGCTCGGCACCGTGCTCGACCTGCAGGGGCGTCATGCGGATGCGCAGGTCGTGTATCGCGACGCGCTGCGCGCGCACCCGGACGCGCAGGGGCTGCGCGTCGACCTCGGGCTGTCGCTCGTGCTGAGCAACCGGCCGCGCGAAGGCGTGAACGTGCTGCTCGACGTCGCCGGGCTGCCGTCCGCGCCGTGGCAGGCGCGCCAGAACCTCGCGTTCGCGTACGGCGTGCTCGGCAATACCGATTCGGCGAAGAAGCTGCTGTCCGCGGATTTGCCCGCGTCGGCGGTGGCCGATAACCTGCGCTTCTAC